>JAYVXP010000205.1:0-4142 GCA_043785125.1 Bacteroidia bacterium | reverse complement strand
ATTCACTCAAGAAAAGAGTGAGTGCTACCGTATATGAAGTAGATCAAATGGTTCCCATGGTTCAGGCTGGTTCTAATACGTTGGTGGCAGGCCAGACTTATGAAGGCAACTTATTTGTTGCTGGTTCCGCATCGGGTGTTAACCCTGAAATGTTTTTTAGCGGCGCGCCGCTGAAGGTGGAAGACCTTGACATTGGAAATGGCGTAAAAGTTAAAATGGGTAAGATTAGTTTTAGAGTTCGGGGCGCTTCAAGCTATGGTGCCGACAATACGGCGAAGGCTTCCTTCCATGTGAAGATCAACCTACCGGGAAGGGCCATACCGCTTGAAAAGGACATTGAATACAAAATATTAAAGCCTTCACCCAGATTTGCGTCGGCCGCCTCCAGTTCATTATATATCAATTGCGGAAATGAAGTGAATGTTACAATCCCCGGCTTAACCGATGTGTCCACCATGGAACTATCCGTTCCGGCTGGTGAAGGTTCAAAAGTGAAATTGGGTCCTGGTAAGTTTGCAATTATTCCTACCCGCCAGCGTTGTAATGTTTCTGTTTTGTTGGATGGAATAAATGTTTACACAGAAGTCTTTACGACAAAGGATGTGCCGATACCATTGCCACGTGTACTCTATGCGGGAAATACGCCTTATACTGATGAGACGGGTTTGCCAGCCAGTGCTACCCTCAAGCTTGAACCAGATCTTAACAATCCTGAATTTGTTCAGAACAATAGAAAGGATGCGAATTACTTTGTGACCAGTTTTACATTGGTTGTGCGGGGCTCTCCGGTTCCGGTGAAGGGCGGCTCGGTTGCGTTGACTCCATATAACTTAAGGTCAGGTGAGTCAATTACGATTACTAATGTTAAGGTAAACAGGAGTACCTACGCAGGTGGAACTGTCGATGTGTTGGGGAATAAGATGAGTAAGGTAATCAAAATCAAATAACGAGTAAGTATGAACCGTAGAACTGGACTCTTTGCGATCTTTCTTGGCTTTTATCTAACAGGGTTTTCACAACAGGATACCATTTACAACACCAATTCACCGATGTATAAGACTTCGGAGCGAATTGCATATTATGAGCAACTCTATCGCTTTCGGGTTACCCGTTTCGTGGATTTGCATGAAAAACAAAATGGTGGTTTTAGATCGGCAAAGTCAGATCTGGGAGACCTGTTGATCAATTTGATTAACCAAAAGAAGATCACGGCCTTTAGTGGTGCTTTTGGAGATCCTGCAGATTTCGAACACGTTATGGCGGATACCGATGCAATGGTATTGAAAGCAAATTATGCCAAATCAGATACAAGGGGAGAATGGAATGCGACAACAGCTTATCAGGCTGGAGAAAAAGTTATTCAAAGCGTTACTGATCCAACGAGTGGTGTAACGGATGATATCGTTTTCACAGCGCTTCAGGATAACACAGGCAAAGAGCCTGCGGCAGGTGGCGGATTTTGGCAAGTTCCTGGAGATCCTTTGAACACCAAGTTGGACAAAACCTTGGTAGCTGGAGTTGATCTGGTTGAGGATGTGATTTTTGACAAGAGAAAATCAAGGTTGACCTATGATATTTTAGCCATTGGAATTGATTTAATGGATCCTACCACGGGGGATATCTTGCCCAGATTTTATGTCAAGTATGCAGATCTGGTTGCACAGGTGGAAAAGCTTTACAAAAGCAGAAAGCCATCTGAGCGACAAAGCGTTGTTTGGCAAAACCGGTATAATCCTTCAGAGAACAAGAAATTTACAGACGCCTTCAAGTTGAGGTTATTTCATGGCGTAGTAAAGAAAGTTGAAAACCCGGATGATGCCTCGATTATGGATATTATTTATGACAAGGGTAAAGGAAAAGGAAGCCATGCCGAAGGAGTTTATGCTATGTGGGAGAAGGAAATGGAAATGATGGAAAAGGAGCACAACCTTTGGGAATTTTAATAAGCATTACAAATTCATAGCCCCTATTGGGGCTTTTTTTATTTTAAAGCAGTTTATGAATTCTTGTGTTATCCGTGCCGGGAAAAAAGAGGATTTGCCCAGGGTCCTCGGATTAATCAAAGAGCTGGCAGCCTATGAACGGGCACCTCATGAAGTGATCAATACTGTCCAACAATTGGAAATGGATGGGTTTGGTCCGAATCCGATATACGGCTTCTTTGTAGCGCAAACGGAAGCAGGTGTTGTAGGAATCTCCGTTTATTATTACCGCTACTCTACCTGGAAAGGGAAGCGTCTTTACCTGGAAGATATCGTAGTAAGTGAGAGCGAAAGAGGTAAGGGTATCGGCAGAAAGCTGTTTGAGCAGACGATGCGGAAATCGGAGGAGGACCATTGTTCTGGGATGATGTGGCAGGTGTTGGAGTGGAATGAACCGGCCATTCGATTTTACAAGAAATATGGCGCAAAGCTCGACGCAGAATGGACCAATGTTACCTTGGAGTCTTCGGAGATCGGGAAGTTGTTGGGAAAATGACTTACACCACTTCTTCCAGCAGCGTATTGAAAGCAACGTGCCTATTTTTAAAACGGTGGCGCAGCTCCTCAATCAGCGGAGGGGCAAAAGTTTCAAGGTATTGATTGAATTGTATAATGGTTGGAATAAAGTATTGTATGCAATACGAAGAGGAGACTTCATCGTCGTGAGAGAGTACTTTGTAAAACTTGTGGCCAACAAATAATCCGGTATTCAGAATAGTGGGAATGTGGCTTTCTTTCATCCACGTCACCCATTCCGACTCGATTTCTTTATCGATTCCGTATGTCACGTTATATAAAATCATAATTAAAGTTACTGTTCGGGAACGATTAGCCAATAGAAAAATCTTTGAATGTGAAAAAAATGATTGCCACCACTTTGCAAATGACCTGGAGTGGCGCATGGTGCCTGCATTAACAAATTCAGGGTCACAACACTAAGGAGTCACAAAGAGCATTCAGATAAATCTGTAACTGACCTAACCATTCAATTTTGGATTGCTAAAACCGAATCTGGAATTTTTCCTATCGCTTCGAGTTTGATGTTTCGATAAAAGATCTCGCATCCTTCAGATTGGATCTGAATCTTTCCCTCCTTCAGCGGAGTTTCGTGGCCATTGTCGGACTGACGTGACCGGTAGAGGATCATATTGACTACGCCGTTTACCACATGGACACTTGTGTCTCCTCTGCAATACAACTCAACCGTATTCCATTGACCGGTTGGTTTTTCTGCATCCGGATTTTTGACACAACGCCTGCCAGTCGGACTCAAAGCACTAAACGTCGTAACGGGGCCATGTGGGTCGTAAACGTACAAACTATGCGAATTTATGACTGCCGGAACATCAAAGACGCCTCCGGCCACTCCCCAGTAATCGCCGCAATCACCTTCTTGGATTTGGAACTCCTGTGAGCGCATCCAAAAACCATAATCTGCACCGTGCCGACCTACGGCATGATATAAGACGCCACTGTCTCGCTTGCGATCTTTGAAAGAAGCAATTTTCTTTTGTCCCCACTTAAATTCACAAACCAAATGATAATTTTTGAATTTCATTTTCGTGGAGATGCCGCCATGATTTTCTCCTGAAATCCGGATTGCGGGCGCCCCGTCTTCGCTTACGACAGAAAACACATGATTTGGATCCTGGTTAAGTCCAAGGGGAATCGTATCAGAGGGATTCCCGCCTGTTTTGGCGCGAGGACCGAGATAGGTGTCCCACCCTTCCAGATTGCTTCCGTTGAAAAGGGTCTGCCATTGTGCTTGATTCGGGCGACAACCAAAAATGGCCAGTAAAATTAATGTGAATAGGACGCCTATGTAGGAGATAGTAATATTCATATTATAGAAAATATTAGCGTTGTGGCATGTGGCACTTAATGTACAGATGGCGTCAGACCGTTTAAATTACATAATCCCGAAGATACGAAAATGTTGAAGTCAGTACGCCGTCTTCAGCGATCGTGCCGCTTGCGATTACACCTCCCGGGTCACTCATGAGGAGTGGTTGCAGAATGCGATCAAGCAGATCGCGACCAAATTCTTCTGAGGCACTGCGTGGTAGCTCGCAAGGAAGATTATCTACAGCCATTACCGTTACCCAGCGGTCATCGTTGAGCGCTGGTTTTTCAGAATCAGACATGGGATCATAATCGTAA
>JAYVXP010000204.1:0-4149 GCA_043785125.1 Bacteroidia bacterium | reverse complement strand
CTGGAATGATGGAAAAGGAGATTTCACACTTGCAAAAAATGCTTTGCCAGACTTGAAGGCCAGCGGATCTTGTGTTAGAGCCGCCGATTATGATGGTGATGGTGATTTGGATTTGTTTGTTGGTGGAAGGGTTATCATGGGAGGCTATCCACGCTCTCCGGAAAGTTACTTGTTACGCAATGATCGCGGAAAGTTTTCCAATGTGACCGCCCAAGTGTGCCCCGAGTTGAAATTGGCGGGTATGGTCACGGACGCATTGTGGTCTGATGTGGATTTGGATGGAAAAATGGATTTAGTCGTTGTGGGGGAATTCATGCACATCACTTTTTTTAAGAACGAAGGCACTCACTTCACAACCCTGAAGAATACGGGAATCGAAAACGAAAGTGGATGGTGGAACAGCATTATACCCGGTGATTTTGATCAAGACGGTGACGTGGATTACATCGTCGGAAATCTGGGGCTTAACAACTACTATCAGGTTTCTAAAAATTTTCCCCTGACTGTTTATGGAAAAGATTTTGATAATAATTCAAGTGTAGATCC
This sequence comes from Bacteroidia bacterium, assembly GCA_043785125.1. GTDB lineage: Bacteria > Bacteroidota > Bacteroidia > Cytophagales > Cyclobacteriaceae > ELB16-189. The sequence continues at coordinate 3,603 of JAYVXP010000204.1, read as the reverse complement.
TGTCCTGGTGAGCTACATGAGGGAATCGATGAAGAGTGACTTTCGTAAACCCTACCCCGTGCACTTCTGGGATGAAATTAGTTCTCAGAGCCCATTGTTCAGGAGGAAGTTCAAGAGTTACCGGCAATTTGGAAATTCAACTATTGACCAGTTTTTTACGCCAAAGGAATTGGAGGGGGCATTGGTGCTGGAGGCAAACGAAATGGCCTCGTGTTATGTGGAAAATCTGGGTAATGGAAAATTTCTTTTGAAAAGATTACCCACGTTGGCACAGGTAGCTCCGGTCAACGGTATGGTGAGCGGGGATTTTAATGGCGATGGCCACCTGGATGTACTTATGGTAGGTAATGACTATGGCAATGAAGTATTTGCAGGTCGTTATGATGCTTTTACCGGATTGGTTTTGCTGGGCGATGGTAAAGGTTCCTTTAAAATTGTCCCTTCCGCTCAAAGTGGATTTTATGTTCCGGGTGATGCAAAGGCATTGGCCCGACTTTCGGGGACTGCCGGAGATCTCTTTCTGGCCACGCAGAACAAGGATAGCCTGAAAGTCTTTAATGAAAAGAAGGCGGAGTCTGGTTATGAGTTGTATCCCGGCGCGCTGGAGCAGTGGGCAAAAGTAAAGTATGCCGACGGGAGTGAACGAAGGATTGAGTTTTACTATGGATCAGGCTACCTGTCTCAGTCTACCCGACGGGTACGGATTTCGGGGAACATTCGGGAGATCGTGGTGGTTGATTCCAAAGGGCAATCGCGGAAAATAAAGTTGTAGTCCTGTGGGGATTTGTTACCCACCGAATCTTTTTCCCGGGTTAATTTTGTTTACTGAGATTTCGTACACGGGGGCTTTGAAAGAAAGAGTCTGCGCATGAATCTCCAAGGGTTTAGTGAGCCCCTTGACGGGGGATTAAATCTTGGTAAACAGGAATCGAAGCGAGTTGAGCAAGTCCCGTCAGGGACGGAATATTCCCTCCAGCATTTCGTCTCTACGAGACTTTTGTTTTTAACCTTCGGAATGGTTACCCATATTTTGTCCCTAACGGGACTTTGGTTCTAACCATTGGTTTGGTTACCATATTTCATCCCTAACGGGACTTTTGTTCTAACCATTGGTGTGGTTACTCATATTTCGCCTCTTGACGGGACTTTGGAGAAGGTGTTTAATGCGCCATCCTCTTGGGGATGAAATCTGGGTAAACAGGGAATCGCAACGAGTTGAGCAAGTCCCGTCAGGGACGGAATATGCTTTTCACTCTAACTTCTTTGAAAATAAACTGCTCATTATAATCAACCTCAAACTCTCTTAGCATTATTTTATATTCCCGCAAAAAACTCTTTTTCTCGTGGTGCACTTCCTGGTCTTTAAATACCCCAATACCGAAAGCAAATTGAAAATCAGCTAAAAAGGGTAACTTGACAAAGTAGGATTAGTTGATTATTATTAGTTTTCAGTGTCACTGTTGTCGCAGGGTAACATTATTTTGTATCCACGACGCCAGATCACGAAGAGAGGTGAAACTAATTTTTTTTCTTTGCCGTTAATTATTAAATATGATCACATAACAAATGGATTCAAAATATAAGATAAAGCACGCTTTGGTTATTTTGTTTTTCGTTTTCTCCTGTAGCCAAAGGAAACCCGCCCCCCAGACTTTTTCCGAAATTGTACCCAATACAAAAGAGAAAGCAACGCCACCCAATACGGCCTCTTTTTTAGATTCGCTTTCATTTGATACGTTTAACTTTTTTTGGGAATTGGCTGAACCGACAAATGGCAACCAGCCGGACCGCTGGCCTACACCTGGATTTTCCAGCATCGCGTCCACTGGATTTGGATTGACCTCTTACCTGGTAGGCGTGGAGCGCGGCTATATCACGCGTGAGCAAGCTGCAACCCGGGTAGCTACGACGTTGAAGTTTTTTGTGAATTCTCCGAAGGGGGAGACCCCATCCGGGATCACCGGATATAAAGGTTTTTTTTATCACTTTATCGACATGAAAACAGGTCAACGGTTTCAAGAGGTAGAACTCTCAACCATTGACACGGGTTTGCTCATGGCGGGAGTTCTTTCAACGCAGGCTTATTTTGATCGGGATAATGAAACGGAAAAATCGATACGGATGATGGCCGATTCACTTTATCGGGGAGTGGAATGGGATTGGGCCATGAATGGAGAAAAAACGATGAGCATGGGTTGGCATCCTGAGCATGGTTTTCTGGATGCACAATGGAAAGGATTTAACGAAGCCATGGTGCTTTACATTATCGCGATCGCATCACCTACCCATCCCATTCCGGCAGAAAGTTGGAGTGAGTGGACTTCAACTTACCAGTGGGCCAATTATCAGGGAATGGACTACGTAAATTTCGGCCCCTTGTTTGGTCACCAGTATTCACATCTGTACATCGACTTCAAAGGAATAAAAGATCCTTATATGGCGGCCAAGGGAATCGACTATTTTGAAAATTCGCGTAGGGCAACGTTGGCCAACAGATTGTATTGCATAACCAATTCGGGGGGCTTCGTTGGTTATGGCGACAAGATGTGGGGGCTTACTGCGTGTGATGGCCCAGGAAATGATAACAAGACTAACCCAAACATTGACTTTAGTGGATACAATGCACGTGGCGTTGCGCAATTCTATCAGCGCGATGACGGAACCATTGCGCCAACAGCGGCAGGGGGGTCCATCCCTTTTGCTCCTGAAGAATGCATTTCAGCATTGACTGAGATGAAAAAGAAACTGGGCGACAAGCTTTATGGAAAGTATGGATTCAAGGACGCATTCAATTTAAGCATTACTTATAAGGATGGCACGCATGGGTGGTATGACAAAGACTACCTGGGGATTGATCAGGGACCGATTCTCATACAACTGGAAAACTACCGGAGCGGACTGATTTGGAAAATCATGAAGAAAAGTTCCTACATCCGCGATGGATTAAAGAAAGCAGGCTTCAAAGGCGGGTGGCTTGAACAATAAAAAGGGCTATCTTTAAATGTGGGATTTTAATCTGGAAGTTGTATGAAGCGCCCCGGACTGCTGTTTTTGTTTGTTTTTATTTCACTAAGCCTTTTTTCCCAAAATATCATTGAGGTAAAAGATGAGGTGGATGAACGCAATTTCATGCCCTATGAGTTGTGGTATTATATTGATTCCACCAACGCATTTTCCTTTCAGCAAGTATCATCAGCGCAATTTTCAGACCAATTCAGGAAACACACCTCTTACCAGAACAGGGATTTCAGGGCCAACGCATCCTACTGGATAAGATTCCCTATCCGCCATAAGGCAGAGACCAAAAAAGTCTGGTTGCTCGAATTTTATGATCAAACCATTGATCATCTGGAAGCTTACGTTCCCCAGGATAACGGAACGTATCAGAACTTTTTCATGGGCGACAGTCATGACTTTTCGCAGCGAACCTTCCGGCATAAAAACTTTGAAGTTCCGCTAAACATGAAGTCGGATACGGTGATGTACTATTATTTTAAAGTGCAATCACATGAGTTTGCCGACATCCGCATCGCATTTCGGTCGGTCAACCGCTTTGTTTATTATTCGCTGAATGAATACTTCCTGTATGGCACATTCTATGGA
>JAYVXP010000203.1:0-4176 GCA_043785125.1 Bacteroidia bacterium | reverse complement strand
AATTTGACAAACTTCCTGCTAAGCCAGGTGTCTATTATTTTCAGGATGCCCACGGCAATGTGATTTATGTTGGGAAGGCTATTAACATCAAAAAAAGAATTGTGGGGCATTTCACAGGAGAGGCAAGAGAGTGGAATCGATCCAACATTCGCAATGAAATCCACAGCATTCGATATGAATTGACGGGCAGTGAGCTCATTGCACTGATATTGGAATCTCAAGAGATCAGAAGACTCTGGCCGAAATACAACCTTGCCCAAAAGTATAAAGTAGAAGCATGGGGCATCTACGACTATGAAGACAGGAACGGATATTTGCGCTTTTGTGTGAACACCGTTTCGCGGGGAACCAAAGCTCTAATAACGTTTACTTCAAAAGGTGACGCATGGAATTTTATGTGGGAGAAGGTGAGGGAATTCGATCTTTGTCCCAAACTCAGCGGATTGCAGTTGGCCAAAGGACTTTGCTTTAGCCATCAATCGGGGACCTGTTATGGTGCCTGTATGGGCGTCGAGTCCGTAAAAAAATACAATAAGAAGGTTCAGATGGCAGTGGATTCATTCTTTGAGGCAGGAAATTCAGTGGCAATAATTGGACGCGGAAGGAATGAGGAGGAACATTCATTGGTGTTGGTAGAAAAAGGAAATTATCTGGGATTTGGATTCTTCGACAAGCAGGAATCCATTGGGGACATTGAATCTGCAAGAAATTACATCCAACTTAGCAAGGATAACAAGGTTGTTCAGAATGTGATCAATTCATACCTACTCAATCCCAGGGACTCGGAAGTCATTACTTTTTGACTCCAGGATTTCCACTCATCACTTTTTTAAACCTATTTCTTTATTATTGCGGTTAAATTGAACCAAAGCAGAGAGAATCATGGCAATTGCAGGCATTTCAGAACTACATCAGGAGCACAAAAAGAAGATAACCGCCGTTTTTGGCGAGGTAGCCAAAGTGGTGGTAGGGCAAGAATACATGGTCAATCGTCTCCTGGCAGGCTTGTTTACCAATGGGCACGTATTGCTTGAAGGCGTTCCGGGTCTTGCGAAGACGCTTACGATCAGCACCCTTGCCCAGGTTCTTCACCTCGATTTTCAACGTATTCAATTTACTCCCGATCTTTTGCCTGCGGATTTGATCGGTACGATGATCTATAATCAGAAAGAGGGAAAGTTTGAAGTAAAGAAGGGACCCATATTTGCGAATATCATTTTGGCTGATGAAATCAACCGTTCCCCTGCAAAAGTGCAATCCGCTCTGTTGGAATCGATGCAGGAGAAACAGGTGACCATTGGGGAGACAACCTTTAAACTGGACCGCCCTTTCCTGGTCATGGCTACCCAAAACCCCGTGGATCAGGAAGGGACTTATCCACTTCCGGAAGCACAGGTTGATCGTTTCATGATGAAAGTATTTGTGGACTATCCCACCAAAGATCAGGAGTTGGAGATCATGAGAAGGATTTCCAATATGCAGTTCGATTATCAGGTGAATACCATCCTCACCAAAGAAGATATTTTTGCCATCCGCGAAGAAGTGAACAAAGTAAAAATATCTGAATCACTCGAGCGGTATATCATTGAACTGGTCTCGGCGACACGAAAGCCAAAGGAATACAAGCTGGAACATGAAGCGCAATATATTCAGTTTGGCGCATCGCCCCGGGCCAGTATCAATTTGAATCTGGGCGCTAAAGCAATAGCCTATTTCGACGGACGGGATTATGTTTTGCCGGAAGATATTAAGGAGGTAGCCCTGGATGTGATGAACCACCGCATCTTATTGAATTATGAAGCCGAAGCCGACAACGTGAAGACTGCTGATATCATTAAAGCCATTCTTAACCGAGTACCAATTAACAAATAGAGGCTTAATAATTTCTTTACAATTTCTTAATCTCTGAAAATCCCCACCCTTCAACGGGATTCTAAATTTGCCCCTTTCGAACTGATTTCGATATTGTTTTGTCCTTTGACGGAAATTCTCCTTCATGATTTGGTAATATCTACTACCCGATGGAGTAATAATGATGGGCCACCTTTGCCCAAAATTCGATTATATGAAAATAAGTTTACGCATTCTTTTACTGTGTGTTATGTCTTGGTTAGGGGCAAACAGTGTAATGGCCCAAACCACAACCAGCTCGCTATCAGGTAAGATCACCGATTCAAAAGGTGAAGACCTCCCTGGGGCAACAGTCCTATTGATTTACGAACCTACGAATGCAACCTATGGTGTTGTCACCAACAAGGACGGTCGCTTCACATTGGCAACATTGCCTCCGGGTGGCCCTTATAATGTAACCGTGTCATTTATAGGTGCCAAAACCGAAAGACAGGAGAACATTTTTCTGAAGTTGGGAGAAACTCAGCTTTTAAATTTCCAATTAAAAGATGAAGTCCAAACATTAAATGAGGTCGTAGTTCTTGGAGTAACTCAGGATATGACTGAGAAGATTGGAGCTGGTACCAATGTTGGGCGAGAGCAAATTCAAACTTTGCCGACTTTGAGTCGCAGTTTTTCTGATTTCACGCGACTCACACCGCAGTCCAGCAATAATTCTTTCGCCGGAACCAATTTTCGGTATAATAATATAACCTTGGATGGTGCGATTAATAATGATGCAATTGGCTTCAGTCCATCTTTGGGAGGAATAAGCGGAACGGCGAACCAACCAGGAAGCAGTACTCGCACAAACTCGTTCAGTCTGGACGCTATTCAAGAAGTGCAGGTGCAAATTGCACCTTATGATGTGACCTTGGGAAATTTTACCGGTGGAAGTATCAATGCCGTATCGAGAAGCGGATCCAATATTGTTACCGGTTCGGTTTATGGTTTTGGAAGAAATTCATCGATCACAGGAAAATATAAAGGGAGTGACAAAGTTGGGGACGGCTCGATAAATTCTTCCTATTACGATTACCAAACTGGTTTTCGCGTAGGCTTACCATTGATCAAGGACAAGTTATTCTGGTTTACCAACGAAGAAATAACACGGAACCAGACTCCTGTATTCTTCCCGGCCGGGGCGCCAAATTATTTCATGACAACTGCCATCGCACAACAAATCATAAATAAGTTAGAAACCATGCCGACCACGGCTTACAATCCTGCAGGAGCGTATGATCCTGGAGCTATTGGCAATTACAACATCCATTCGAAAAGTCAGAAATTCTTTAACCGGATTGATTGGAATTTTACAAAAAATCATCAACTGACTATTCGGAACAACTCAGTTATTTCGGAAGCATCAAACCTCGAACGGTCAACCAACGAATTTCAATTCGGGAACTATGATTTTCTACAGAAGAATACAAATATCAGTACCGTTGCAGAATTAAAAAGTAGATTTGGAAATGCGGTGAGCAACAGCCTGATTTTGGGATATACTGATATTCAGGATTCTCGCAATCCCTTAGGAAGCACCATTTTTCCTCAAATTCAAATTAATGGCATTGGTGGCGGTCATGCTCTGATTGGTACTAATCGTGAAGCCGGTATTTTCAATATGCGTCAGAGGACGTTTGAATTCACCAACAACCTTAAATTCTTTACAGGAAATCACACATTCACAGTTGGAACACATAATGAATTTTATAAAATCGATTATAATTTCATTAATTCCTGGAACGGTCGATTTGATTATTCAAGTTTGACTAATTTCTTGGCTGATAACCCATCACGGATGAGGGCTATCTACAACCCAGGTGACAACAGCCGTGACGGCAACCTTAATAACTCTCCAGCAAAATTTAATGTTGGTTTATTAAGTCTCTATATTCAGGATGAGTTAGTAGTTAGTGACCGATTAAGAGTTACCTATGGTCTTCGGGGAGACATGCCTTTGTTGCCAACAGGCCCGTTGGCAGCAGCACAAAGCAAATTTCCTGACCCTTCCTCCATAACGAATTATGGAACTACCTACTCGTATTCAACCCCAATATCTCAAATAGGAAATAAGTATTTTGGCAATGTTTATGTTTCACCAAGGGTTGGATTTAATCTTGATGTTAGGGGTGATCAGAGCTTGATTCTTAGGGGAGGTTCTGGTGTATTTACCGGACGCATTCCTTTGGCCTGGCTGGGCTATGCCTTTTATAACAATGGGACTTCCTTCAATGCGCTGGACCTTAATCCTCCAAAAGCCGGCACGACAATTCCTACTGACCC
>JAYVXP010000202.1:0-4178 GCA_043785125.1 Bacteroidia bacterium | reverse complement strand
TTTGTTGAAAGCAAATCACAACTCGGAGAGCGATTTGAAATCACCATTGGTTGTTGTCAAAGATCGTTTGTTGAAAGCAAATCACAACATTTTAAAATACTTGAACATGGCCTACACAGTTGTCAAAGATCGTTTGTTGAAAGCAAATCACAACTCTTCTTTCGGCACAGGTTCAATGCCATGTGTTGTCAAAGATCGTTTGTTGAAAGCAAATCACAACATGTTACCTACGCTGGCCGTGATTCCGGGTGTTGTTGTCTTAGCCCCCTAAAAGACTGCACAAATTCTGAAAAAAGGATTTGTACAACTAAATTAGGGAAAGATGGCAAGAACCAAACGAGTATTTACACCTGAAGACCGGCTAAGCCTTCTTCATGAAGCGGAGCGGGAAGGATTTTCCGAGACCTGCCGCAAGCATAATCTATCGCCTGGTCTAATGGCAGTGTGGCGGAAAAAGTATCTAGCAAAAGGAGCTGAAGGATTAAAACCTTCTTACCGTCGGGTTGATCCACAGCTCAGAGCTTTGGAAGATGAGAACGAACGTCTCAAGCGTATTGTGGCAAGGATGGCAATGGAGCTTGAGGTTAAGACGGAGATGCTAAAAAAAACTCCTATTCAGTTCAAGAGAAGAGAGAAGTGATGAAGAAGTTTTTCGGTCGCTGTGCTGTCCAGGATACAGCTCAGTGGGTTCATCTGGCTCGACGGAGTTATTATTATAAACCTCATCCTGGCTCGCGCGGGAAGCGAGCCAGCACGCATACGTTGCATCATGGCGTTTCTGTTCCTAACGAGATGGTTCTCGGATTCATCCGTGATTATTTTCTGAGGGAACAATATTGCGCTTACGGCTATGACATGATCAACGATGAGCTGCGCAAGGGCGGTTTTCTGATTAATAAAAAGAAGACCTACCGGCTCATGGATGAGAATCATCTACTGATGGGAAAAGTCATTCGCAGCAAGGGAAAACGTAAATGGGTTACTTACCGTAGAATAAAAGCTGCCAAACCGATGGAATATCTGTGTCTAGACATAAAATATGTCTGGGTTCAAGGAGAAGGCCGCTGGTATTATTTGCTTTCAATCATGGATGTTTTCAGTCGGAAGATACTGATCCATCTGTTCCAGAAAAGTATTCGTAAAACGGAGGTGATCCGCTTGTTTCGAATTCTTCACCTGAGGTTCAATCTGAAGGGTGTGATCATTCGTAATGACAATGGATCGCAATTCATTGCTAACAAGGTCAGAGAGGTTCTTATTGAACTGGAGGCACAACAAGAATTTACGCACGTTGCCACGCCGGAAGAAAATGCATACATCGAAGCCTTCCACAGCATCCTGGACCGGGAGTTGATTCAGCGATTTGAATTCAGCAGTTATTATGACGCAAAGAAGCATATCGACCAATATGTTGATTGGTACAATGATCGTCGCAGGCACAAGGAAATCGGAAGGATAACACCCAACCAGAAATGGGCACAGGCCCAGTGGCGGTCATCTGATAAGCAGAGCGTAATTGGATCGGCAGAGGTCTTGTCAAGGCCGGTTGATGCCTTTGAAAATCAAAATAAAAATCAACCGCTCTGTATTAGCCTTGACAAGGCCGGGGCCGATCCATACCTTAGCTTATCAGATGACCAGCACGGTGAAGAACTACTAAACTCAAATGAAAATTCTGTGCAGAGAATAGGGGGCTAAGACAATCACAACTGCAGGAAAGAAGTCAGATAGCCAATTTCTGTTGTCAAAGATCGTTTGTTGAAAGCAAATCACAACTGTTCTCAACCTCCAAGTTGAGTTGTGATTTGCTTTCAACAGCTACTGAGATAAAAGGCGCTCCATTCTCGAATACCCTGAAATCGAAATGACACAGTGCCCATTCTGTTTCCCTAACCTAATAACGGGCCGCCAAAGCCCAGGCACCAAAGTGAGGAAATAAAAATAAGGTCTTTCAACGAATAACTAAACATAACTAAACATCATCAATAATGCTCAATCAAAAGCACGCAAAACATTTATTATAAAGGTGGCGAAGCTCTTTGTAATTTTTTTTGTCCAGCTTCAATCCTGCCGTTAAGACTCAAGCTAAGCGACAACTTCAAAACTTAAACACGGAACAACCCTGAACTTTAAACTTTGAACCTTATTTGAAGAAATTTGTTGTATCTTTGCAAAATAGTCCTCCGAATTTTCCAAAAAAGGTGCTTTTGCACCGTGTTAATCCAAGAGGCATTGTAACGGAAAGTTTTTAGCAAGCCTCTCTACAAGTAAATTTAAACCATGTCATTCGAAAAATTAGAACTCATTGAGCCCATATTGCGTGCTCTGAAAGCTGAAGGCTATACACAGCCTACCCCCATCCAGGAACAAGCCATCCCGATATTGCTGCAACGCAAGGATCTATTGGGTTGTGCCCAAACCGGCACCGGCAAAACGGCCGCCTTCGCCATCCCGATTCTACAATTGCTGCATCAGGATGAGCTTTTTGTAAAAGGTCCTGCAGGAATCAAGACCTTAATCCTAACCCCTACCCGCGAACTCGCTATCCAGATTGGAGAGAGTTTTGCGGCCTATGGAAAATACCTCCGCATTCGTCACACCGTCATTTTCGGCGGCGTTCCACAACGGTCTCAAACCGACGCTTTACGTGCGGGTGTAGAAATTCTGATCGCAACACCAGGCCGTCTTCTTGACCTCATGGACCAACGCTTCGTTAACCTGCAAAACGTCAAAACGTTTGTTCTTGATGAAGCCGACCGCATGCTCGACATGGGTTTTATTCACGATGTGAAGAAAATCATCGCCAAGCTTCCTCAAAAGCGACAAACTTTATTCTTCTCGGCTACCATGCCGGCAGAAATATCCAAACTCGCCGATACGATTCTTACCAAACCGGTTCGAGTACAGGTTACACCGGTTTCTTCTACCGCCAACACCATCAAGCAAGCTGTTTATTTTGTTGAAAAGTCGGACAAAAGATCACTCCTTCTTCATTTGTTGAAAGACAAGGCGATTGAAACTGCTCTGGTTTTTACCCGCACCAAGCACGGTGCCGATAAAGTGGTTAAGGATTTGCTCCGTGCCGGAGTTCAAGCCGAGGCCATTCACGGGAATAAATCACAAAATGCCCGCCAACGCGCGCTGAGTAATTTCAAATCAAAACAAACCCGCGTGCTGGTCGCCACGGATATTGCCGCGAGAGGCATTGATATTGATGACTTGTCACACGTAGTCAATTATGAATTACCCAACGTACCCGAAACCTATGTTCATCGCATAGGACGTACAGGTCGTGCCGGCGTAAGCGGTATTGCCCTTTCGTTTTGCGATATGGAAGAAAAAGAATTCTTAAGAGACATTCATAAACTCATTGCCAAAACCATTCCCGTTGTGGAGGATCACCCCTATCACTCAACCCGCCAAGGCGGAACAAACCATTCCCGCGAAGCCCAACGACCCACTACTCCTGGCAGGGCAAGAGCCTTTGCGCAGAATAGAAATTCCAACAGAAGGTGGTGATCAAATCTTGATTAATTAGCTAATTAATCATGGTAATATGAGAATGAGATGCTCTCTAATAATTAAACCCTACAAAATTCCAATAATACAACTGCCACAGCGCTGCAGCACTGACAACGCAGATCAGTAGATAAAATACCCGGCTCCAGGCTCTATACCGGTGGTTTCCCCATATCCGATATAAATTCATCAGCATCAGAACGGTCGTCAGAATTATAAAGAATGGTATGCCGAGCAAGATCTTCAGCGATACAGGTACACCATAAACAATAGAATCCGGATTGGCCAGAATGATCATCAATCCAACGTAAAAAGCAGCCAGGAGAAAATAGTTGACCCAGGCGACAAACTTGGCACCGATGGGGATGAGCATGGTGGAGCCCGTGGGTTCGAAGCCCTTTCTTGCCCTGCCGGTAATGGGCCAGTAAAACAACATAATCACCGTGATCATCGCCACGGCCAGAAAAATGGAATGATGGACCGCCATACTGTTCAACCACACTACCTTGTCGAGGGCAAAAATGGGCATCCCTCCTATAAACATTTGTGTGATCTGACCTTTCTCATTTTGTTTGAAAGCGATAACCCTGGAACTGTTTTCTTCCCGGAAACTGAGGCTATCCATCGGGATATAGTATTCTGTTTTCTCATGAAAAGCT
>JAYVXP010000201.1:0-4202 GCA_043785125.1 Bacteroidia bacterium | reverse complement strand
GAAGCGTCTCGCGTAGGCAGGGGTTGCATAAGCACATTATGTAAAATAGCCGCGCCGCCTACCGCACTCGCTGCTGACGATCAGCGATTGGAGTAAATTACAAAGAGTCTGGGCTACGGTCAAAGCGACTCCTTAGCGCGCCCAGGGACAGCACATCGCCAGATCGAAGTTCAGAGTGGGGCTTGCATCATTTTTTTGAAGGCCAAGTGCCCATCAGGATTGGGGTTGTGATCAAGATTTATCCAGGGCACTTGCCCTTCAAAAAAACGTGACCGGCTTTTTCTTTTCAATTGAAAAAATAAAGGCTATTTTGCAGGAGTAGTTCTTTGAAAGGTAGTTGCTGTTGGTGGAGTAGGGAGTGGAAAGATGAAAGGTGTTTTTGGTGAGTTGGCGATGAAGAAGCCAGTCAAGGAGGGGATCCTTATGAGGGACATTCGTTATCAATCGGAGGCAACTTAGCATTTGGCGGTGGCGTAAACTTTAGTATCGGAGTCGTTTGGAATAAGGCAGGCGATTGGAGAATTTTTGGATCGGGGGGGCCAAGCATTGGTATCGATGCATCAGCGGGTGTTGCCGTCAAAAGCATTACCAACAATAAGAGAGAACCCTTCGACCCAAATCAATATGCTGGGTGGAGTAGTTCGCATAACATTGGCATTGGGGTTTGGGATATAATTCCAATTAGCGGCGACAATTCTCCAAACATGTCCACTGGAACCATGGGGTCAACTTACACTGAATCCGGCGGTGGAGTTTCACTTGGCTTACCTCTTAGTTATACCTATCAGCAGTCTTTCACAACGTTTTGGTGACTTGTTTAAATAATAGCTTATGAATAAAGTAGTAATAATCGTCGTGTCCTTGTGCTTTGTGGGCATATCATTGTATGTGATTGGATATGTTTTACCCTTCACATTTGTTTCAAGAGAAAATTATGTAAATAGATCGAATTGCAATGATGAGCAAATGGCCAAAAAAGAAAAAATAGATGGAGTCATATTGCGAAAATTTAGAGATAACAAAAGCCACATGTGGAAAACTATTGAGTATCAGGATTCATCAGGCACGCATGAAACACTAATTTTTAGGAATGATGAAAGTGGGGGGTATGAATTCTTAATGCAGGGTGATTCAATTTTCAAAATGACTGATTCGATGGCTTTTGAGGCCGTAAGAGATGGACAGAGAAAAGTATTTAATCTGAAATACGGTTGTAAGTGATTAATTCTTAAACGGTAAAAGTATTTCAGGTTTGGTTTTTGGCACTGTTTCCGGTGGAGGTTCCTCAAGGCGTTTGTTAATATTATTTTGTTTGACCGAAACTACAATTTCCTGGATGTAGCCTTTGCCCAGGTCACTTCCACCGGCACGCCAGGCTATCTTTCGGCCAGTTACACGGTTAAAGAAGCAGGTTACGCGTTTCTGCTTGCCCGTCCGAAGCGCCTCGCGAAGGCGGGTATGTTTCCAATGAACATCCTACCTTTACCGATGTTTACTTCGATGATGTGAAGATGACGTATTCGCCAACCAATATTGTTCAATACAACGAGTACTATCCGTTTGGTTTGCAAACGGAGCGGAGCTGGACGCGGGACAACTCGAAAAACAATTTTCTGTACAACGGAGGGACCGAGATCAATACTAACTCAGGGTGGTATGCTTGTCTGCCGAAGCCTTGGCGTAGGCAGGAGACCTTCTACCGGGGTTATGATCCGGCATTGGGAAGGTTTTTGCAGGTGGATCCTTTGGCCAGTTCAGCCCATAATATGACGCCTTATTGTTATGGCAACAACAATCCAGCGCTCATGAATGACCCACTGGGAAACCGCCCGAAAACGTATGTGGAATCTTACTATGGGCCGTATATTCAATCAGGCGGAGTGGATCTAAGTTTTGCTTATTCTTTCTGGGCGACGGATGCGGAGAATAGTATGGGCGGGACTGTGAATGGGAATGGCACTTCGAGTCCTGGGGGTGTATTTGTACTTATTGATGACGGCGGTAGAATTCTTGGTTTTTCGTTTACGGGAGAAGAGGCTGGCTCATTCATCACAGCTTTGCAGAACAATAGTGATATGTTGAATTCCATATTGAATAGCACTGACGGACTGGATTTCAATAAAAACGGTCAGTTGGGATATTGGTCAGAGTCATCAACGGTAGACAATTCCACCAATCATTGGAGTGGGGTTGATAGCCAAAACTCACTTTCAACTCTTAACCAGGTGGCAACATTTACACCGTTGAAAGCCAGTCAAGGGTGGCAATCGCAGCCAGACCTTGGCTTTATCAATATTGATCGGTTTTCTACTATAGAAGGAAGTCGTCCCGACTATCGCGGTGTATTTATTCACGCAACTTATTACCCATCCGAGACTGAGAAATATTCGAGTTACAATTGGATATTTTTGGAACAAACCAATCATGCCTCAATTATTAGAACAGATCCAAATAATCTTGTCAATCAAGGTCCACACTTTTTTGGAGAAGAGGGTAGCTTGAGCATTTTTGATAATAGTATGCACGATGCGTCGGTGTACCCAACAGAGAATTTCACCGGAACAATGACGCTTTATGGGATTCAAGGTAATACCTCCACTCAAATTGGAACAATCACATATGGGTACAATTACAGCAATGGTATTCTAACTCCGGTTGAACCCGTAATAGATTATGTCGGAAGATAAACTTGAAATCAAGAACATTCCTTTTCAAAATTGTTCACCTATGGACGATCAAAAGACAAGTGGGCTATGAATATTCGGACACGAATTTTGATTCAATTAATATTTGCTTTGTTACCGATTATATGTTTCTCTCAAAATTTGGTAGTTGACTCGTTGAGAGTGGAGTTGAGAAAGGCGAATTTGATGCTTAAATCATCAACGAATCGAGCCGACCGACTTGATTATCTATTAACCGCTAAGGAGATGGCGGTGAGATCTATCGAACTGCAGGACTCCATATTTCAAGCACTTGTTGCTATTCAAGCCTATAAATTTAATCGTGAGCACAAGGGAAATCCGGCCGACATTGATATTTACAGAGCACTGTATAAGGCGTTAGAACGATTCGCAGACCCTCTGGCACAAAGGCTACCTAAAGAGGTTGACAAGAGGGACAAGGATTTGAGAACAAAAACCGATGCGATGGCAAATCAATTGTGTTCCAGAGTCAAACGAAATATGACAATTGAGGAGTGGAATAGATTTTCAGGACATCTTATGTACGAGACCACATGTGGGACATTCTCGCCAAAATAATTTTACTTAGCATAAGTATGTCTTTGCCTGAGTTTTTTAAAGACTTTTGAGCTTGATATTTTTAAGCATCGAGTCGAGTGCAAATAGAATGTGCTCGCGATCTTTGGCTCCGATATTTTTGAGGTCCTTGAAGCGCTTTAGCATCTCAGGGTCCTTGAACAGATCGTGATCCTCATTTTCCCCTAACAGATATCCTACAGTGGTATCGAGCAACCCCGCCAGTTTTTTTGCAGCATCGATGGAGGGCACCATCTCATCGCGTTCATAGCGGCTGATGACAGAGACGGAGGTCTCCAGCTGTTTCGCCAGATCGGTTTGTGAGAGCTCTTTATCCTTGCGGAGTGAAGCCAGTCTTTTACCAAATGATGCCATATTTCAAACCTTAAAAGCCTCGTTTTCGCCGTATTCTACAGCAATAGTCAAAAATACTAACCTGATACGACTAAAAGAAATTGCATCCGGCTTGCATAAATAGGATGATCAGATTAATTTTGACCGTATACGGTTACTTAATTTTTTTATTTATGGCAGAAGAAATTGCATCCGGCTTGCATAAATAGGATGATCAGATTAATTTTGACCGTATACGGTTACTTAATTTTTTTATTTATGGCAGACAGGAAATTGAAGGTTTACCAGAAATACCGGAGCGGAGACAAACACGCGGTTCCGGAATTACGGCTGATCGGCCGGTGGCTGGAACGTTCCGGGTTTAAGATCGGAGAGCAAGTGAAGATCATTATCAAAGACCAGGAGATCATCATCAAACCAATTGGCTAATGGAGATCGCTGAGATAAAGGCCCAACTCACTTTGGCGCAGGTCCTGGACTACTACGGACTCAAGCCCGATAAACAGGGACGACTGAACTGCCCCTTCCACGAAGACAAGACACCGAGCTTCCAGGTGTATTACAAAACCCAGACGTGCTACTGCTTCT
>JAYVXP010000200.1:0-4255 GCA_043785125.1 Bacteroidia bacterium | reverse complement strand
CCCAATCCCATATTTAAGGTGTGTCCGTATTTCTCCTGGGAAAAACCCCGCAGACTTAATCCCATCAGGAGCACCAGTAGTACAACATATTTTTTCATAGTTTCTAATTTAAAAGTTATGACGTTAAACTTTCGTTATGTGAATGAAGTCAATAAAAAAACCGTGCCGATGGCGTGCAACCGGGTTATTTTAATCTAACCCCAAGCGGTATTTTTCAAAAGATCGGCTGATAATGCGGAAATATATATTAATCCCCATTTCCACTATTTCAAGAAAGCGGCTGAAAATGGTTTCTGGGCCTGTGTCAAATACCTGTCTGCGCTCTTTTTCCCAAAGTGTGCAATATTATACCCAATAATTACGGACTCTGATCTGGCCTTTTTATGATCTCCAATACAAGTTAGTTTGCCGGGCTTCATACCCATTCGTAATTTCTGCCTTTGGTGTTAGTGTTACGTAATAGATCCGGTCCATATAGCCGCGAATGACCAATTTAAGAGCCGGCCGTATTCGTTCAGCAACAACATCACCTTTTTTATACTTGTTTTCCATGGTGTTGATAAATTTTCATTGACACAATTTTGTACGCATTTCCAAATTTAATGTCTATCAAAGGATGTAAGGATTTACTCCATGCCTCCTACGTTTGCTTTTCAACAGTAAAAAGGCTGCCTCTTTTCTGACAGCCTTTTTTGAGATAAATTATTTTATTTGAGGCTCCTACTTTTTGGGAATAATATCAATAATGACCGTCCTATTATAACAGCGTTCTTCCGGAAAATTATTCTCAAAGGGTGATAATTTTTCATCCTCACCAAATCCGTGAACTTCAAATGTAACATCGGTTCTTCCGGCCTTCAGCAGGGCATCTCCAATAATTCTCCTGACTTCCTTAGCGCGAGCCAACGATAAGTCAAGATTATGTGCTTCATTTCCAATAATGTCAGTATAGCCGTGAATAATAACTGTTCCTTGTTGAGGAATCTTTGGTGTTACGATATTGATGAGGTACTTCTTGTAAATAGAGATGGCCTTTGATTGGTCGAATTCAAAAATTATACTGAACCGCATTCCCTCTTCATTAGCGGGCGGTGTCCAAAGCACCATGTGCACAGCGGTTTCCTTCCTTACCGTTTTACCGCTCTTCGTCTGGCCTATCATTGTCACTTTATAATCGCCCTGAGGCTGGGAACCTAAAATGGATTTTCCGGGTATGCTCACCTTATCCTGAGTGTATGGCCCAAAATAATTCACTTTGCCAGCTTCGTCCTTGATTTCCAAGGACCATGACCAAAATGCTTCGTTTCCTCCATCTGCTTTAAATGAAACATAGCTATCAAGGGGTGCCTGCTGCACCGCTATGATTTCCACCGGCTTCATCGGGGCATCCGGGCCACTCTGAAACTCCATCAACAAGGCAGACGTATTACTTTCGATTGATACCCTGCGATCTCCCTCACGCACAAGGACGAGATCAAGCGGTGCACTCGGTTGCTCAGAGGGGATTTTGGGTTTGTTACGACCTTCAATGTTGATTCGCGGGTCTTTAACCCCAAATACATCCACAAGGTAACGCTTGATTGATTCGGCCATTGCCCTACCATCTTCAGGACCTTTCTCTGACGATCCTACCAGTGTAATGGTTGCCAATGGATTTTTTCCCATGCGGTCACCCAAAATATTGAGGATATTATAATAAACAATCATTTCCCGTCCTGAACGCCCAGACAGCATTTTCGGTGAGAACACTTCCAATTGGTCTTCTTTAAAATCCTTCACTTGATCTTTCCTTAGCGTAACATAACGATCAGGTATTTCCGTTGAGCCTAAGTTGAAGAACACATAATTCCGAAGGGGAAATGTTTCTCTCACCCTGCGATCGACAGGGATATTCGTCGGGGAATTAACAGAAAAACCAACGGAAGGATCTGAGATCACACCTACCCCATCACTTTTTGCCAATTCGTCAATTTTATGACCGCGCCCAAACTTAAGCGCCGCTCCAACCCTAAAAGTAGTCACAGTCCACGTTTCTATTGATCTAGGGTCCTGGCCAAAATAAGGTTGAAAAGCAACAAAAGGCGAAAGGACAACCTGAGTATGGTTTGACTTGGGCGAAAGCAGAATATCATATCCCGCTCCGATTTGCATCGAAATAAGAGTTTTGTTTTGGTTACTGAAATTCGATTTTACATCAGGATTAGCTACCTGTTCAGCAAATGCCGGGTTCGTTTTTTGTGAATACGTAAATGAGTTGGCTATATTAAACGCCAAGCGTGGTCCACCAAAGACATAGAAATTAGATTTGAATGGAGCGAACCGCAAACTCGGCTCGATCGTGAGATAATGAAGGTTAGTGGATAAATTCGCTGTACAGTTACAGGGTGTAACTATTGACTTAAATGAACCATTTCTGCCGTCATATCCTGTCTGCAGCATTAGTCCCCATTTTGATTCAGCAAATTGATACTCAATAAGCGGCGCGAGATAGAGCCCAACACCGTAGCCATGATGAAAAGCAGCTGGAACGGTTAAATCTGAATTTAGTTCTTGCGTGGTGCCTCGATAGAAATTAAAATTGGCACCTGCAGCTGCGCCAATCCATAAATTAGGTTTAGTGTAACGAGGGGCTTGAGCTTGAAGAGTTGCCTGAACTCCTGTGAGGATCAAAACACTGAAAAGAAGACCCTTAAAGCCTGTTCTATTAAGAGACCGCAACAATTGTGATCCCTCTTTGAGATTGATTATAGTTTTCATTTTTATTATGATCTAAGGCTTGTTAATAATGTTCATGCTGGTCATAACAACGGAGCCATTTCTGGCAAGCATTCTGCCCGTTGCAGTTGCGCCTGAATTCATTGTTATGGATGTCAGCGCCAAAATATTTCCTTTGAAGGAAGTAAAGTCTCCAATGGTTGCTGAACTGCCAGTCTGCCAGAATACGTTTTTGGCTTGAGCCCCACCGGCGAGAATAATATTTCCACCTGCTCCACCTACAGTTGTAAAGGCAGAAGCTATTTGGAAAATCCAAACTGCATTTGCGTCACCTTGAGCATCCAAAGTCAAATCCCCTGATTGTATTAATAATGTAGAGGTTGATTTATAAATGCCAGGGGCAAGCGTTAAGCCACCCTGATCGCCTGATACAATGGCTGGCGCAGGAGAAGTTGCTCCTTGAGCAAAAAGATATGCGCTGGTCAAGTCTTGCTTAGCTTGCGTTAGCATCGCCGGTACACCTGGAGGAGCAATGTCATCCGAAGCATACATCGCTCCGTTTACGATAATGGCTGGGGGAAAACCGGTAATCGAAGAACGAACACCAGGGCTTATCCCTACATCCATATTGTGAATCTCACTGAACCCTGCATTGTTGCTAACTCCTACGCCTGCGATTATCCCGAATCGAGCAACCGATTTAAGGTCAACGCCTGCCGGACCCAACGAAGGAACCGTATTAAAAGTCCAAACATGATCATTCGCTAAAGGAGTACCACCTGGATTCATGGCACCACTTGTGATTGTAGCCGTAAACGTGTTACTCGATAAGAGATTATTAGTAGGGGTGAATGTCGCTGTAGTGCCAGCGTAGTTCACCGTACCTGGAACCGAAGTTGATCCCATCATCACGGTAAATGTTGCGGATGTAATGGTTGCTGAATTCATTGCTTCGCTAAAGTTAGCGCTGATTATTTTATTCAGTGGCACGCCTGTAGCAAGGTTTGCCGGGTCGGTTGAAATCACGCTGGGAGCTAAAATAGTTCCAGTTGTAAATGTCCAGTTGAAGTCATTCGCTAATGCAGTACCTGAAATATTTTTGGCACCTACACTAATGGTCGCGGCATAAAGAGTGTTTGAAGTGAAGTTACTGGATGGTGTAAAGAAAGCAGTTGAACCAGAGTAGGACACTGTTCCCGGAATTGAAGTTGTTCCTTGTTTTAAAGTAAAAGTTGTTGCCCCAATGGTCAATGGATCCATTGGCTCGCTAAAGGTTGCCGTAATCATTTTGTTGAGGAATACACCGGTACTGTTGTTTGTAGGATCGGTAGAAATCACGGTAGGCGGCAATCCACCCGTTGTAAAAGTCCATTTATAATCTACTTGCAATGCGTTGCCCAACAAATCTTTTACGGTTGAAAAAACTCTTCCGGAAAACGACGTGTTGGCTGTTAGTTTGTTGGTCGGTTTAAAGCTCATCGTAGCAGTCTCGGCATCGTAAGTGAGGGTTCCGGAAATTTCTCCCATAACCCTTCCCCCC
>JAYVXP010000199.1:0-4275 GCA_043785125.1 Bacteroidia bacterium | reverse complement strand
TCAGGCAAATTGAAAAAATCTGGACAGCCACGTACCCGGAATATATTTTCGATTATCAATTCCTGGACGAAAACATCAAAGCGTATTACGCCCAGGAGTGGAAGTATTCACAACTTTTTCAATTGTTCTGATTCCTGTTCTTATTGATCGGATGTCTGGGGCTTTATGGGTTGATTACCTTTGTAGTAAACAGAAAGGGCAAAGAGATCGCCATTCGGAAAGTATTGGGTGCCACGCTATCGGGCTTGTTGATGATGTTTTCGAAAGAATACATCAAGCTTATTGGGTTGTCATTTATCTTTGCGGTGCCCGTTGCCTACTATGCAGTAAATAGTTGGCTTGGCAACTTTGCCCATCACATCGCGTTGCGCTGGTGGCTGTTTGCAACGCCTGGTGTTTTTGTTTTGTTGATTGCCATTTTTGTAGTCTGTGGAAAATCCATGAGCGCCGCAAACAGAAACCCAACGGATAACTTGAAGTGCGAGTAGGCCTATAGGGCTTACATTAAATAGCCGCACAATTCCGGCGCACTCCTGGGCCCGCCCAAAGTCTGCAGCTTTGTATATCAGCGGGTTTGTTGTCACCTGGCCAGGCTTTCTCATTACTCAACCAAAGCAGCTCAATTGGATAGCATAGGGATTGATTTCATTGCAACCAATATTCAAGAATGGACCTTCTTGCCAGGAAGCAGTCTCAGTACAGATTATTTTCCTTTGAGCCATTGAAGTTCACGTTCATTCTACGACCCAGCCCACACGTAAATGAAAAGATTAGGTGGTTAAAATTCCCACGCGCAAAAACTTCTTTGAGGATTCCGGCTAGGCGCTTCCTACGCAGGACTTCGGCAGACGCACCGGAAACGAAAAGTCTATCCTGGCCTTGTGCCGGAGCTACATAGCCCCTCAAGGCTCGGGGGATAGAATTATTACCATCCATTCATTTTCTTTTGCACTTTCTGTGATTTTTTGACTTTTCTGCGAATAATAGATCAAAGAAATCTCATACTCTCATGACAAAGAGACACAGAATTATACGCATCACCGGAATCATATTGCTGGCTATTTTTATAGCCTATATAGGGCTCGCTTTTGTTCTAATTAATTTAGAAGATCCGTCGTTTAAACCCGGGACCGTACCAACACCCAACGCTGCCCAAATGGCTGACATGGGGTTTGAACAAATCTATGAAAGTGTGCCCTCTTTTTTCATCACGCGTGACGGTACAAAGCTATTTACAAATCGGTTTAACCAGGAATCCGGTTTAACGATAGTCTTGCTTCACGGCATTTTAGCCAGCAGTTATACTTATAATAAGATGGCTGGTCTGTTGCGGGAGGCCACCCATGCGGAAGTTGTTGCTTTGGATCTTCGCGGTCATGGACAGTCTGCCGGGCGTCCCGGGGATGTTGACTATATCAACCAATACGCCGACGACGTTGCTGATCTCATAAAAGATATTCAAAAAAGGAAACCGGGCGGAAAAATTATCCTCGCCGGTCATTCCATGGGTGGAGGAATTGCACTCACTTATGCGCTGCGGAAAGGATCGCCGGAAGTAAACGGATATTTGTTGTTTGCTCCCAACCTTGGGTATAGCTCGCCAACGGTCCCAAAAAAAGCAATAGAAAATAAGAACGCAGACGTTACGGACGAACCATTTATGAAAATACATCTTTCAAGAATCCTGGGGTTGATCATGTTAAACTGGGTAGGCATTCAACGCTATAACGACTTATTCACCTTATTCTTTAATTTACCCGATGAATTTCCTTTGAAGAAATATAGCTTTCGCAGTGCCGCCAGCATGGCTCCGGAGGATTACAAGGCAGGGTTGCAAGCTGTTGATAAACCATTGCTCGTTATCGTTGGCAGCAGCGATGAAGCATTCGTCGCACAGGAATTTAAACCCACGGTAATGAATAACAGTCATGGTGAAGTGCTGATCATAGCCGGTCAAACCCATAATGGTATCCGGCACAATAAACGATCTATGGAAGCGGTAAAACGGTGGATAGAAAATGCCCCATTCAGGACTACAAAGAAATAATGAGGAACAAGAATATTTCACCATCCCCTGCCCACGAAAGGTTCTTATCCTTGATCGAGAAAAACAAGGGAATAATCTATAAAATATCCAATTCCTATTGTCAGAAGATCGACGATAGAGAAGACCTTGTCCAGGAAATTATCCTCCAGCTATGGAAGTCTTTTGACCGCTATGACGACCGGTATAAGATATCAACCTGGATGTACAGAATTGCCTTGAATGTAGCTATTTCATTTTATAGAACGGAAACCAAACGAAATGATTCTACCCAACCGCTTACCGAAAACAGTATCCACTTCGCAGAAGATCTTTCATCGGGGGAATTGGAATCGAATATCACTTTGTTACAACAATTTATAAAAGGATTGAGGGAATTGGATAAAGCGCTGATGATACTTTACCTGGAAGATAAGAGTTACAAAGAAATAGGAGATATACTCGGAATTTCAGAAACTAACGTTGCGACTAAAATTAACAGAACGAAAGAAATATTAAAACAGAAATTCGAAACCACAAAACACAAACAAAAATGGAGGACCAGGAATTAAAAAATCTTTTGAAGGTCTATAACCAACGAATTGGAGAATCTGAAATACTCACCTTACGTTGCTTAGAGTCTGTCAAGCTGCAAAAGGCTGAAACTAAATTAGACGCCTTGATAAAATTCAAAATTATTGCAATTGTTTTGGGCGTGTTCTGGCTTTTATTCCTTGGAGTCTTACTATATGGCAATCAATTCAGAAACGTGTATTTTGGATTGTCAGTCGGAATGCTGATGGTTTTTGATATTATTGCAATTGTGGTTTACCTGCGGCATGTTGTCATACTAGCGCAGATCAATTATGAAGGCAGTATCACGGAAACTCAAAAACAATTGGCTGGCTTACAATTGTCAACACTTAACATTGTCCGGATCTTGTGGTTACAAATACCTTTTTATACCACATGGTTCTGGAGCACTCATTGGATAATTTCCGAAGATTGGAACTTCTGGGTCATCCCGTTTCCCATCACCTTGTTGTTCATGGGACTCTCCCTTTGGCTGTATCGAAATATATCGATAAAGAACGCAGACAAGAAATGGTTCAGGGTTTTGTTCAATAGTCCTGAGTGGACATCCATTATCAGCGCCAAAGAGTTTCTTAAAGAAATTGATGAATTTAAAAAGGAGAGAGTAATATGATCAAAAATCGCTTGCTGTGTGCTGCAGTATTGTTTTTTCATATCGCCATTGCTGTGAAAGGACAAAGCAGGTACATGCCTGCTCCAAAACAGAATGATCAAATGGTTTTTGCAGGTCAGGATCAAAAGATACCCTTGGAAGAACAAGAAGCATTGATTGGATCTGATATCAGCATTTCCATGTTTGTATTAGGCATCGGGAGAGTTGATCGCTCCTACGTGGCTCGTGGGCCTTGGTCATACACCAGAATTAAATGCCATGAAAAGCTAAAGTTTATCATCAATGTTCCAGACAGTGTGATTGAACGGAAGCTTCTCATGATTGCTAAACTAGAGCAAAACCCAAATAACAACAGTAGGTACATAAAGGTTGGCCGTTGGAGCACCTTTTCAGGAACCCATTTATTTCCGGTCGATACCATTCGATTTACGGTAAAACAAAATGAAGAAAGAGTCTATGAGATTGAGATTCAACCTCAGTTAATCGAG
This sequence comes from Bacteroidia bacterium, assembly GCA_043785125.1. GTDB lineage: Bacteria > Bacteroidota > Bacteroidia > Cytophagales > Cyclobacteriaceae > ELB16-189. Next base: position 557 of record JAYVXP010000199.1, on the reverse strand, counting down.
GGCGAATATGCCATCATTACACAATGGCATGGTAAAATAGTCCTCCACTTATTTGGAATCGACGGCGGCCCAAAGCTTTCCCCCTAAGAATATTTATACCTTGGTACTTAACCCCTCGAGGCTTTGAATCCATCGTTCCACTTCGGATGATTAACTGGGGTGCGAACGCAACACGCAACGGTTGAATCAGGTGTTCATGCTCATCAATCTTAGTCCTGGGGTATAGCAGATTAGCCATTTAGAAAGTTTTGAACTGAAAAAGAACATCCTCGAATACCGTTCACCAGAACCTCAACCTGCCGAAGCTTTAGCGTAGGCATGGCTTCCCGCTCTCATGCCAACGCACACCCCGCATTTCGCTCGGGCCATCGCGCTGTCACAACTAATGCGAATTTTCGAAGTCTTTGGGTTAGGTATTCCCTACTCGTACAATTACTTTGCCCTGGGAGTGCCATTGCTCAAGATAGCGGATTGCTTCGGCCGTCTCGCTTAACGGGTAATGTCTGTCGATCACAGGTTTTAGTCCGCCAGCCTGGAGAAGGTCTCTCAGAAAAAGC
>JAYVXP010000198.1:0-4281 GCA_043785125.1 Bacteroidia bacterium | reverse complement strand
CGCCAACAGTTTTGCATAACCCTGCTGAAAAAATAAAGCTCACTGAAAGTCCTGCACCCAGAACTTCCGTGAAGCGTCTTCCCTCCAGGTATCCAAATACCATTCCCCACACCATGCCGAGGGGGAGGCCATTGGTAAAAAGAAAAATGATATTATAGGGAGCAGGTGTAATGGCAAACAAAAACCATGATAATCCGGCAATGGCAACCATAAGTAAAATCCCGAACGAGCGCGAATGTGCTTTTAACTCTGAAATGACTTTGATGCCGATGAATTTGGATAGGGCATAACCGATGACTTGAAAAATGACCAACCAGGATTTATAACTCATTCCCCAAAGGAAATGACCCTCAAAGGTAGCAGCTGAAAAAGTTTTGCGGAATGCGTAAACGCAGGTGTAGAGACAGAAGGCAGCCAGCGTTGCATACAAGGCAAAAAGAAAACCGTGGGTTCGCTTAAGCCAAAGGGTGATGCTGGATTCAGAGGTGCTCAAGTATGATTCCGTTGGTGTTGAAGTCGAGTTGTTTCCAGCTACCTTCCACCAAAGTTGATAGTTTCTTAAACCCAAGGCTTCTCAGCAACAATGCGGTTTCCGGAAATTGATTGATCAGGTCTTCCGGATGGTGTGCATCCGAACTCAGCGTAATGGGAATTTTTCTTTTAAGAACAAGTTCCAGTATCCAGGGACTGGGGTAGGGGGTCTGTGATTTTTTCTGATACAGTCCGCGTGTATTGACTTCTACGATGCAGCCGGCTTCTAGAATTAAGTCAAGGGTCTTTGCTATTTCTTCCCGATACCAGGAGTCCGACTCTGAAAATAAAACGTTAGCCTGGTTCTGAATCTTGATTTTGTCAAGATGACCGACAAGGGTGGGGCCAGATGTTGCGATCATTTGCCGTGTCAATTCATAGTACCGTGTAATCGCTGCGCGTATGTTATGATTAAAAATTGATTTCAGGCCGTCCAGAAACAAAGAATGTGCCCCATCAATTTCCCAATGCCGGCCGTCCGGAAAGGAATCGACAAAATGAATTGAGCCGATCGTATAATCCAGTTGGTCCTTGAAATCGTTGGGTGAAATGACGCTGGGTATAAAATCAATCTCAAGGCCCTTATACACATTGAGATCCTGGTTAGTTTGCTGGAGTTCTTCAATTTCACTGAGATAACCGGGAAGCAGATCCGGCTTCATACTCCAGTTGCAGGGAAAGGGCAGGGGTGCGTGAGATGAGAACCCCAGACAGAACACCCCCGAATCTTTTGCCTTCAAGCGATAATCCAGAAGTTTACCCTTCCCGTCGCAATACCGACTGTGGGTATGAAAATTCGACCACATATCCGTCAAGATAAGTGAAAAATCTTGTGAATGCTGGACTCTGCATAGCCCGCGGCAGAAGTCATTCCCTTTCCACCGATGGCAGTCCGTATGTGGATGCGATCCTCCAGATCGTACTCGACAATATCTTTCTCAGGGTGTTGGGGATAGAAACCGGCCCAACTGGATGCAATGTGACGAACATTAAAATTTACAATGCGGGAGGCCTCGGCTATGATTAACTCATTAATGTGTTGACTGATATTAAAACCGAGGTCATCGGAATGATTAACATCCGAATATTCGTGGGAATCGCCGATGATGACGGAGCCATCCGTTGCTTTCTTAAATAATACGTGAATACCCCATTGCGTTAGTTCCCAAAGGTGTTCCGGCGTAGTGAGCGAAGCAAACGATGGACATTCCTTAAATGATTCATAGCGCCGGATTGTGAGCCCCGTGAGAATATTTCCTTCTAATTTCACCTCTGGCATCGGCACGGTTCTCATCATGTGCAGTTTGCTAATGACAATTCCACTTTCGCTAAAGAGATCGGCAAAGAGAAGCTTAAATTCGCCACCGTTACAAATCACTACTTTTTCGGCCGTAAATTGCTGACCGTTCAAGGTGGCCACAGTAACACAGTTTCCCGAAAGGGAACAATCAATAGCAGTAGTAGCAGGTTGATAAATCAGGTTGGCGAATTTATTCTGAATGTATTTCAAAACCTGGTGGATCATTTTTTCAGGCTCAAGGCTGACCTCCTGAGGAAAAAAGATAGCTTCTTTGCAATATTTACTTTTTAGGGACGGCCACTTTTCAATGCATTCCCGAGCCGATAACAGTTGTGAGGCATAACCCCGAAAATCCATAGACGATTTCAATTCATGAATAAGACGTTGCTCATCTTCATCCGAAGCGATGTATACTGAACCATTGTTTCGCACACTGATATCAAATTCAGATTGAATTTCCCTATAGATCTCGGTGGTTCGGGTTCCAAACCCAAACCAGTCTGAGGCCATGCCTGACGGAACGGCCTGACCAAAGTTGCGGACGGTGGCATGCACGGGGTATTGATCTTTTTCTGTGAGCAGTACCTTTTTGCCGAGTTGAGCGGCATGGTATGCGTGGAAAGTTCCCACTACTCCGGCCCCAACTACAATCAAATCAAAATGTGGATGATTCATCAAATCAATATTAAAATAGGAATGTAAAAGATACTGTGAAAAAATGATTTTTATCTAAAAGCATTGCTCCATGTTGAGATTAAATTATTGTTAACTCCCGAGCACCAGACTGAGCTCAAAAACAAGGATTTCCTGTTTTGAAAATTATTGCAACGTTACTGAACAAATTTTTTCCATGCATAAGATTCACGTTTCAATAACCTACACCTCGACAGATCGTCAAATTCTTTTTCAAATTTTGACGGCGCAATAAAAAGGTTGCGCAAGACCGCCACCTAACAAAATAATATATGCAAAATTCTTTACACAGGAAAACAACAAAGCGAAGGACTGGATTGACAACAGCAGTTCTTTCACTGTTCATCGGGTTCCTGGCTACAACGGCCATGGCTCAGCTCTCCGTTTCCGGAAAGGTGACATCCGGCGAGGACAAAGGCCCGCTACCAGGCGTAAACATTGTAATAAAGGGAACATCCAACGGTACCATTACGGATGCGGATGGAAGTTACCGGATCAATCTCAATACTTCGGATGATGTGTTGGTGTTTTCATTTGTGGGATTTCTTTCCCGGGAGGGAGGCGTTGGGGGCAGGACAACAATTGATATTGAATTGGCGACTGATGCCAAGCAACTTTTGGAAGTAGTCGTAACGGCGTTGGGTGTTGAAAAAGATGTCGTTAAGCTGGGATACGCTCAGCAAAAAGTTCAGGGCGCAGATTTGATTAGGGCCCGTGAACCCAATCCGCTGAATTCCCTGGTGGGAAAAGTAGCTGGGCTGACCGTTGGTGCTTCATCAGAAATGCTAGGACGTCCACAATTGGTATTGCGTGGGGAGACCAATGTTTTGATTACCGTAGATGGCGTGCCGGTAGTTACCGACACATGGAACATTAGTCCGGATGACATTGAGAGCTATACCGTGTTGAAAGGTCCTGCCGCGGCAGCATTGTATGGATCGCGTGGCCAAAATGGTGCAATCATGATTACTACAAAGAAGGGTACGAAGGATAAACGTGGTTTTTCCATTGATGTTAATTCCAGCACCATGGTCGATAAGGGTTTTCTGACCATTCCCAAAGTTCAAAATGAATATGGCGGTGGCGAATACAATACCTATCGTTTTGGTGACGATGCATTGGGTCAGGCTGGTGGATGGAATCAAAATGACTATGACGTTTGGGGCCCGCGGTTAAATGGACAATTGATTTCCCAATACGATAGTCCCATTGACCCTTCAACGGGCAAGCGGACAGCGACTCCTTATATTGCGCGGGGAAAAGATAATCTTCAAAAATTTGTCCGCGCAGGTGTTCTTTCAACCAATAACATTGCGATCTCAGCGAATGGGGATAAATATGATTTGCGGGCCTCCGTTTCACATACTTACCAACGCGGCATCGTGCCCAACACCGATCTGAACATTGATAACTTTAATATTTCATCGGGATATAATTTCACACCGAAATTGCGTCTGGAATCAAACTTGAATTATAACCGTCAATACACTGATAATGTTCCAGATGTAAACTACGGACCCAACAGTATGATTTACAATATTGATGTGTGGTCGGGTGCGGATTGGGATATTAATAGTCTGAAAAATTACTGGCAGCCGGGAAAAACGGGCGTTCAACAATACAACTTTGAATATGTGCGCTACAACAATCCATGGTTCTCAGCCCACGAATGGCTGCGGAGCCATCACAAGACAGATGTCTACGGTTATGTTTCACTAAAGTATAAAATTACCAATTGGCTTAGTGCAGCGGTGCGT
>JAYVXP010000197.1:0-4302 GCA_043785125.1 Bacteroidia bacterium | reverse complement strand
AAATAATCCAGCAGCCCGATGGAAGAAATAGTTACGCCTTTGGTTCCGCTTATCCCGCGGTATTATGATTTGCCAGGTCCCCGAAAATTGGATTACCCTGCGATCTGTTGTTTTGCTGCCATCGGTTTTTTTCTGGATGAGGATACCTTCTTTACTAACCGCAAGGCTTTTCGGCCAGCCACGAAATATCAGTTTGATGAAAAAGGAGGCAAGATCTCTCAGAAAAAATATTTTGAATGGCATTATACACCCCGCGATATTACTTTCGAAGAAACGCTGAAGGAATTCTCACGTTTGATGGAGATGATTGTTCAGCGGGATTGTGCTGGGAAGCGCATCATTGTTCCCATTTCCGGCGGGCTTGATAGCCGCGTACTGGCGGCGGTGGTCAAGGAAAATAAAGACACATTTGCATACAGCTATGAATTTCAGGATGGTGTACCTGAAAATGTTTTTGGACGAGCCGTGGCAAGAGCCGCCGGGTTTGAACATGAGGGGTTCATCATTCCGCGTGGATATTTGTGGAAGGTCATTACGGATTTGGCGACGATCAATGGGTGTTATGCTGAATTCACAAATCCCCGGCAGATGGCCATTTGGCGTCAGCTTGACAATAGGGGGGATGTATTCTTACTTGGGCATGGTGGTGATCTTTTCTTCGATGGCATGGGTGTGCCTGATGAGATGAGTTTTGATGATCAAGTCAAATACCTTGTAAAAAAACTGATCAAGCCGGCAGGGTGGGAGTTGGGCCAGGCACTTTGGAACACCTGGAATATTCAGGGTGACTTTAAGTCCTACCTCGTTTCCCGGATTAAAGACCTTCATGCGTCCATTTCAATAGACAATGCCAATGCCCATCTAAGGGCTTTCAAAACGGAATTCTACGTTTCCCGCTGGACAGTAGTTAATCTCGAGATATTTCAACGCCAGAAACCCATTGTAGTTCCTTTTTTTGATGACGAGATTTGCCGTTTTATTTGTTCGGTCCCGGAGCATCATCTCGCCGATCGTAAATTGGAAATAGCCTATTTGAAAACAAAGGCACCTGCTTTGGCTGCAATAGCCTGGCAGAAATATAACCCTTGTAATCTTTATAATTATGAACTGTTTGGCTCTTATCCCATATTAGCAAAGCGAGCCGTGAATAAGGCAGGTCGTCTTGTGAGGAAATATATCTTTGGAAAAAAATCGGACGCCCGAAACTGGGAACTTCAATTTTCCGGCCGTGCCAATGATGAGAAGTTAAGATCGTTTCTTTTTGAGCCTGATTTCGCTCGCTTCGTTTCTCCTGATGTTGTGGAGAAAGTTTATTTTGATTTTAAGAAGTCACCGTTTGATCAAGTGCATGCAATGTCTATGCTGTTGACGCTGTCTGTTTTTAATAAATTATTTTTTCAAAAAGGAGATGAGTAAGCCAAATCGCAAAATAAGGATAGGCATTGTTTTGGCTTCCGTGCCCTCGTATTCGGAAACATTCTTTACGACAAAAATCAACGGGCTCACAACGGCTGGATTCGCTGTTTATCTTTTTGCCAGCGGAAGACAAAACGCTTTTCTTCAGTGTAATTGGATCAGACCTTTCCCGGAATTTCGCACACCCGTGGCACGGTTGGTCTTGGCCTGTTTTTTTCTGCCTTTTGTTTTTGTTCGCGCACCGGCCAGCGTAATGCGTTTTTGGAAAGGCGAACGAGCGTCCGGCTCCTCAACGCTGAATGTCATTAAGAAACTTTATCTCAATGCCCATATTCTTACGCATTCGTTAGATTGGCTTCATTTTGGATTTGCAGCGGTTGCCATTGGCAGGGAAGAGATAGCAGCGGCCATCGGGGCAAAAATGGCAGTAAGCTTTAGGGGATTTGATTTGAATGTTTATCCTCTTAAACATCCGGGATGCTATAATAAACTATGGAACCGGGTCGATCAGGTTCATTCGATATCCCTTTACCTGCTGGAGAAAGGCTTTGAGTTGGGATTGTCGCGGGACAAGCCTTACCGGATCATCACACCCGCATTAAATATAGACTCCAAACGCGAAATTAAGGCGGAGGCAGCATTTCACAACCCCGTTCGAATCCTAACCGTAGCCCGGCTAACCTGGATCAAAGGTCTGGAATACGGGATTAAAGCAGTGGGAATATTGAAGTCAATGAAGATCCAGGTTCATTACACCATCATCGGCGATGGTCCGGAATATGAAAAGTTGTTGTATGAAATTAATGATCTTGATTTGACGGCCGAAATTAAGTTGACCGGAAAACTCAGTCATGCGGAAACGCTGGATGCAATGACCCATTCCGATCTGTACTTCCAACCCAGTTTAAATGAGGGATTTTGCAATTCGGTCTTGGAAGCGCAGGTTGCGGGCTGCTTGTGCATCGCAAGTGATGCCGGAGGATTACCAGAAAACATTTTACGGAATGAGACAGGGTGGTTAGTGCCAGTGCGGAGCCCCGAGCATTTAGCGGAGGCAGCACAATTAATCATCGGGATGACACCTGTGGAACGATCGAAAATAATTCAAAATGCATGGAACCGGGCACATCGGGAATTTACGATTCCTTCCCACATTGAAAAATGGGTAAGTTTTTATAGTTAGTCCATGGTAAGAGATTGACATGTTATTCAATTCATTCCAATTTCTTCTTTTCTTCCCAACGGTAACGCTGGTTTATTTTCTGCTGCCACATCGCTGGCGTTGGCTCCATTTGCTTTTAGCGAGTTGTGTTTTTTATGCCGCTTTTATTCCAGCCTACCTGCTGATATTGCTCTTCATGATTGTCGTGGATTACATCGCGGGGATCATGATCGAAAAGGCAAGTCCGGCCAGACGTAAACGTTTTTTAATAATCAGCATCCTCACCAATGTGGGCATCCTGAGTATTTTTAAATACTATAATTTTTTTATTGACAACGTCAATTCTTTGATCAGTGTAGTTGGAATCCCGACGCATCCATTTCCCATGTCGTCGTTGATATTGCCGATTGGATTATCATTCCATACATTTCAAGCGATGAGCTATACCATCGAAGTGTACCGGGGAAACCGGCAGGCGGAAAGGCATTTTGGGATTTATGCCTTGTATGTGATGTTTTACCCTCAACTCGTGGCGGGCCCTATCGAGCGACCTCAGAATATGCTTCATCAATTCCATGAACGGAAATATTTTGATTACACTAATTTAACCGAAGGGCTGAAGCAGATGCTCTGGGGATTGTTTAAAAAAGTGGTTATCGCCGACCGGCTGGGCCTGTTTGTGAATGAAGTGTATAACCATACTGGCGAATATAGGGGATTGACTTTTGTTGCGGCCACCGTTTTTTTTTCATTCCAGATATATTGTGATTTTTCCGGGTATTCATCGATTGCCATTGGTGCCGCGCGTGTTATGGGGTTTGACCTGATGAAGAATTTCGATACACCCTATCTGTCCAGATCAATTCGGGAATTCTGGCAACGGTGGCACATTTCATTATCTACCTGGTTTAGAGATTACGTTTACATTCCGTTGGGTGGAAACAAAGTATCAACCGGGAGGTGGTATTACAATCTTTTCATCACGTTTCTAATCAGTGGAATATGGCATGGCGCCAACTGGACATTTGTAATATGGGGCGCCCTTCATGGTGCATACGTGCTAGCGGCAATCACCAATCCTTTTAGGCCCTGGATGGATAAGATAGGTACGCGCATCCCACTTTGGGCGGGCACGGCAGGGGATAGAATTGTTGTTTTTGTTTTGGTCAGCTTTGCGTGGATTTTCTTCAGATCTAATTCCCTGGCCGATTCGGTCCATATTGTACGAAGTATCGCAGATTTGAGCTCATACGATTTGAGCCAATTAAGCTTTCGATTGGTGCCCGAGAACAAACATTCCGTGTACACAATCGACATGCTGTTTGGATGGATCTGGATCTTTTTTTTGATTGTGACCGAGATTGTTTTTTCAAAATATTCGTTTCAGAGACTGGCTACACCAATTCGCTGGTCAACCTATATTGTTGGGATTATAATTATTTTACTTTTAGGTGTTTTTGAAAACAATGAATTCATCTATTTTCAATTTTGAAGAAATGTCCGGCGCATTTAAAAGAATATTACTGTTCCTGCTCATCCTGATTCTGGCGTTGGCATTTCTGAATGCTATGGTCATCCACCTCGTCACGCAATACCCTGAAGGAAATACCGCCAAAGTCAATTGGGTCATGACACACAAATTGGACGCGGAGGTCACTATTTGGGGTGCTTCAACGGCATTGGTACATTTTAATGCAGAAATGATTCAGGATCGGTTAGCGATG
>JAYVXP010000196.1:0-13534 GCA_043785125.1 Bacteroidia bacterium | reverse complement strand
ACATGCACCCTGATCTCTCCCAGCAAATAGCGCAGCCAATGAATCCGGTAGAACTCATCTTCCACCACATGTGTCGTGGTAAAAATGGTCTGGTGCATACGATACCATCCCAGTGCCAGGAGCCGGTCCAATTCAGGACCAGGGAGAGTGTCAGGGGTTAGGGTTTGGTGATAGGCGATCAGGGGACTTTTAGTTGGAGCCCGCAATTTAGACAGACTTAATAAACATCTCTTTTCGCCGGGGGATGATAGGAGCTGACACAAGTCATTTAATATTTATTTGGCTTCCTATCCTTTTGGAATCTGTGGAAGCGGCCCACCGCGCATTCCTGTTCTTACAAGGGCGGCGATTAAGTCTGTAAACGGGCCAATGTTCTGATAAACGCTTGCTTGCTCGAGGGCATGCATATAAATTTTCCGGTTATCAACAGGTATAATGGTCCAGGGATATCCTCCCGATGATAACATCGTATTCATCAGAAACCGACCTATGCGACCATTCCCATCCATGTAAGGGTGGATATAAACAAAAAGAAAATGACCGAGTACAACCCGAACACCCGCATGCTGTTCTTCTTTTAATAAATCGAATAAGGCAGGCATGGCATCACGAACTGCATCACGGTTCAGCGGCACATGTTTGGAGCGTCGAATGTTGACTTGCCCGCTACGATAACCGGCTAAATCACTTGGTTTTAACAGACCTACCGTCACACTTGGAGAAAACAATTCACGGTACCATGTCCCATGGTCATCATCAGTTACCTGGCCAGGATTCTGACTCTTCATTATTTTTCTTAAACTTATTAAAACAGATTGATAAGCCTGCCAATACCCCCTTGCTGCAAGAGCGTTGCGATGCCCTTTGTCATCTGCATTCTTTTGTAGGTTCCAAGCTCCGACCCGCACTTTTTCAATGAGTTCCGGCGTGACTTGATATCCTTCAATTGACAATGAATGATAAGCATCGGTTACATATACTTCTTCCACCCGCTTTAGAAAGGCGTCCTTATCTTTTGGGAGTCCCGGAGATTTTGGAAAGCGTTTAATTATGGTTTCTCTCATGGAATGCCACATTGTTCGCAACCGGTTTACATACGGTGATCTTTCACGTCCTGTTCCTCGATAAGTAAGTGTGGTAGTAAATGGATCAACTTCGCGCGCATCATAACCGGCGCTTTGCATGGTCTTTATAATGTTATCGGCAATCCTGTCTTTCCCGATATTCCTGAATGCACCGGCAAGCCGGCCAGCAATCACGGGATGACCTCCATCGAGTAACCTCGGGAGGACATCAGATGAATCTCTGACCAAAGATAATGCCGTACGGATATCGGTTGGATTACTTGTAAAAAGTCCGGGCGATGACTCAACCAGGGCGATGGGCAGGAAGTAAATCCTTAATCCTTCTTTTTCTTCAAGGTCTTTAGGTTTTGGAAGGGTCGATCGCACATCAAAAAGTGATGTATCGTGAGGAAGGGGAATAACATTGTTCTTGGCTTTGGGAGACCGAACCAAGAGTTGTTGCGGCACTGTCCAGTTTCCGCTGTGTATTAATATAGACTGGTCAGGAGAAAGGCACCAATCCTTGCCAAAGCGTTCATTGAGATAGAATGCGCAAAACTGCCAGAAAGAGGCATACCAAGCAGTGCTGTCCCCACGCTGTTCATCGGGTCGTGTGGGTATGTACCACCCTTTCATTACCTCCCGTAGAAATCCATTTTGGATAAGGCGTTCGCGATGAGTCCGGGATATGTCTTTCGCCCGTATTGCAGCAGCGCCGTTGGCATTCTGGAGGGTCAGAAGGACTTCCAATGATTGAGCTAGTTTCTCTGAGGGTGTGGCCATACTATCTCCGTCCTGGTTTATGCGCTGTACTGCAATTAGTTCATTGTGTTGTACGTATAATAGTTTATTATGTTGTACTATAACTAGTTTATGATGCTAATGTACTATTTTCCATGTATTTAGCCCTTAACATTGAGAAAAAACTTTTTGATAGATTTACTCCATCAGTGATGCAAGCAGTATTGAACCTTATGCCCAGAAAATCAATACTCTGGAATTATTAACAATAATCCTGGTCCGGAAATAAGGTAAGCTAAACACAGATCACTTAACTCGATGAAAGTGGATGCGAAAGAACAAATTATTAGTAAGCCAAAACCATGATCATGAAAAGTACAATAAATCCAACCATTTTAACCGTCCGGTATGAGCTTGGTACAGCTATCCGGTTTGGTTTTATTATACTGATTGTCCTGTTATGCGCGGCAAGCAAAACAGCCGCTGCTCTTACAACGAATGAGATCAGGATCGAACGACATAAAGCCGTAACCATGCGAGATGGGGTAAAACTATACGTTGATCTTTACCTTCCGGCTGCTCCCGGCCGGTATCCAACGATTGTATGGCGCACACCCTATGGGGTTCAGCGGGATGGATCACATGAAGCATTGATCAAGTTTGCCATGAACGGTTATGCCGTAGTAGCTCAAGACGTTCGTGGCCGGTATGAGAGTGAGGGGCTCTGGGAACCTTTTCGAAATGAAGGTAAGGATGGCTTTGATGCCATTGAGTGGGCCGCCGTTCAACCTTTTTCAAATGGCAAAGTAGCCACACAAGGTGGAAGTTATAACGGTCATAATCAGTGGCAAGCAGCCAGCCTGAATCCGCCCCATTTAGTGGCCGCATTTCCAGCCCTGGCTTCTACGAATATTTATGCTAACTGGTTAACCATGGGTGGAGCTTTTAGATTGAGTTTTAATTACGGCTGGGGGGTTGTGCGAATGCCGAATCGAATTATGTTACCTCAATATTGGCACACAGAAGCTTACGTGCCCGAAGAACTGAAATATGAGAACATTCTGATGCATTTACCATTAAAAGACGGCGATTTAATGAGCGCAGGTACTGCCGTTCAACATTATCGTGACTGGATAAAACATGAGAGTTATGATGATTACTGGAAATCCATCAGCGATGAAGAGCGTTTTGATAAAATAACAGTGCCGGTTCATACTTCGGGAGGATGGTTCGATATTTTTTTAGCTGGTACAATCAATGGCTATGTGGGTATGAAGAATAAAGGTGCAACACCTGAAGCTCGTGCGGGCGCACGTATGATTATTGGCCCTTGGGGGCATGGTCCTACACAATCTTTTGGTGGTGTCGACTTTACGCCTGCTGCTAATGTAAATCAGTTCGAGACTGAATTGCGTTTTTTTGATTATTATTTAAAAGGGATCAAAAATGGCCTGGATGCTGAAGCTCCGGTGAAGTTGTTTTATATGGGCGTAAACAAATGGCGGAGCGAAAAAGATTGGCCAATCCCCGGTACCTATTACCAGGAATTGTACCTGAACAGCAATGGAGCTGCAAATTCGGTGGGGGGAGATGGGGAACTTAGTTTTAAGAAACCCGCTGCGAGCAGTATGGACATGTACCGGTACGATCCACAAAATCCGGTGCCTACCATGGGTGGTAATAATTGTTGCGGAACGCCAACGCTTGCCGGGCCAAGAGATCAACGGCAACTTGAACGGAGAGATGATATGTTAGTTTATACAAGTGAATTCCTGCAAAACGCAGTTACTATTGCCGGCCCCATTAAAATGAAATTGTTTGCAGCCACAGATGGGCCAGATACCGACTGGATGATCAAGCTTGTAGATGTTTACCCGGATGATACTGCAATGCCTGTCTCAGAGGGTATTTTGAGGGCTAAGTTTCATGAAGGATTGGATAAGATCAGGTTACTGACACCGAATCAGGTATATGAGTTTACTATTGAATTGACTGCTACTGCCAATGTATTTAAGCCTGGACATCGTATTCGTGTTGATATTACTTCCAGTAACTTCCCTCAATTTGATAGAAATCCAAATACAGGCGAGGCATTGGGAAATAGCGCAACGATAAGGATTGCTCAACAGAGCATCCATCATGGAGGGTCTCGTTTGAGTCACATTCTGCTTCCTGTTGTTCAGGATTTGACTGACAATTGAAAGTGGAGATTCCTGGTTGAATTTTACCTTAGACCAGCCACAATGAGATACTTATTTAGAGTCATAAAATTAAAAAACCGCTCAGGTCGAAAATCCCGGCGGTATAGCCCGTTGCGTCCTTTTGCGGGGTCCCGCAGGAGAGCGAGGAAAGAAGGATCAGGAAGGGAAGGTTTTTCATGAGATGAATTTAGTGACTTTAGGACGGGAACTTTTTACCGCAGTCAAAATTCCTGCCAGTAGCCGCAGGTGGAGCAACTTTAAATTTGAGGCTAAGTTATTATATTGTCAAAGCACTTTGTATGATGTTTACTTCATGTTCAAACTTCGTTAATATGAATAAAAATTGTATCGCTGCTTTCCTTGTATCATTCACGCTTAGTCTTGTTTTTCGGCAGCTAAAAGTCAGAATACCTCCCGCGGACTTCCCAATGTGATATTAATCTTCATGGATGACATGGGGAATGGTGATTTAGGTTGTACGGGTGCCTCTTTGAATTTTCTGCAATTGATAGAAATGTTGTCATCAGGCAACTGCTGACAGCCGCCGTAAACAAATGCTCAGGCGATCCGATACGGGCATTCCTTTCGGAAACTCAGGGGGTGTTGCCACTTCAATACATGCACCTGCATCCCGATTTAATTCAGTGGAGCACATGATCCCCTTTACGGTCTGTATTCCAAGTTACATCGACATTATAAAAGTGTGATTCCATACTAACTAATTTTATTTTTTAAACTGATCCAACCACCACCGTTATGCACTTCGGAAAAGCCATTCGCCTTGAGAATATGTTTTGCTTGGGCACTTCGCATACCCGATGCACAACAAGTAATAATGGGCTTACTCTTGTCCCTGAACTTGCCCATGTTGTTGCTTAGGGTATCAACCGAAATATTCATCGAACCTCTGATATGTCCGTCCGCGTATTCGCCATTACTGCGAACATCCAGAATAATGGCTCCTTGCTTTACTAATTCAGCATAGTTCACCTGTGGGCCGAACCTAAAAAGTTGTTTGATTATGTTTATCATTTGAATCTCTTTCTATTTATACTTTCTCAACTGCTAAACGACTGCGCAGAAAAATCAATCATGGCAGGTCATTTCTTCCTTGCTTTCAATTCTGTCTTAGGCTGTTTGAGACTTGTAGTTATTAACGTATAGCCAGGATCCGCCATTGACGCATTCAATTCCCTGCTGCGTAAGATACCGGTAAGCTTGTCCGCTTCGATTACCCGAAGCACAGCACAGAACTAACGGCCCTTTGAGGTTTCTTAATTCTTCAATCCTTTGTGAAATTTCTTGTAACGGAATATTAATTGCTCCTGCAACGTTTCCTCCTTGGAATTCATCTCGCGTACGAACATCTACGACGGTGCCGCCTATCTCGTTAATTGCGTTTTCTACGGTCATTGTGTGGTTCTTTAAATATTGTTCACTTTTCCAATCATACAGCTGGTATAACTTTTCAATTGCAGAAGCAATCCGTTTTTCTCGGTAGCTTCCGGATAACCCAGCGTATGAAGTCTTTTTAGAATTACGTCCCTTTCAACATTTTCAGACGACAAGGTTATAGCATCATTGTCGATGTCAACCTCCACATCCCGTACACCGTTGATCTTCAACAATTCCTTTTTAATGGTGGTTGCGCAACCATTGCATTTCAAATTGGCGATAATGATTTTTTCTGTCTTCATTTTTCTCGTTTAAAAGAGCTTAACAATAATCCTCCCATCATTGCGCCGTACAAGGTGCTGTTCAATGGCCTGGAGGTAATGGGGCATGTGCCGCTGGCGCAACCCACAAAATAGTAATATAGGTAGCCGCCAATAGCTCCGATCATTATCCCGATTAGTATTAGTTTGTATTTTATTATAAAATTCATTTTTGAAAGTCTTTAACCGCTTCGCTCAAATCAGATACGTTTGAATTTCCGTTCAGTTTGGATTTAATTATGCTGCTGCCGGCAGCGCTCCTGTATCCACCCGCGCAATGCACTATGATTGGATTATGTACCGGAATTTCATTGGTGCGTTCCCTTAGCTCATGCAAGGGAATATTCAAGGCGTTTCTAAAAACAACCATCTCTTTTACTTCGGAAGAGTTGCGAACATCTACTATGGTAAAGGCTTGTTCGTTATCCTTCAATTCTTCAATGTCAGCAAATTGTAATTCAGTACTTCCGTAACCTGAAACAAAAGCCAATTCTATCTGTTTTTCATACCCAATTCTAGCCGTGCGTTGAATAGCCTGATCCAGTGCGGTTTCATTTTCCGCTACCAGGTAGAATTTTTCACCTGGATTTACAATGCTGCCAAGCCAGGTCTCAAACTTTCCTTCACTCATCAGGTTAATAGCATTTTTTAGATGTCCTTTTTTGAATTCCTTCTGAGGTCTGGTGTCAATAATGACGGTTTCAGGATTGAGTGAATCCGCACAGCCCTGGTAAACCACAGGTTCTCTTTTAGCCACCTTTGAAATGCTTGTCTTGAAATCCTCCGCTCCCTTTTTATTAACCGCTACGTCAAACGGGAAGTATTTTGGGATAAAGGGTTGGTCCGTCAAAAGTTCTTTTACAAAATCTTCTTCACTCGTAGTTTGCAGACTCCAGTTGCTCCTTTTTTCTTCCCCGAGGGTGCTGCTGTTTTGCGTGCTCAATCCCCTTCCACACAAACTCCCCGCTCCGTGAGCAGGATATACCACTACATCATTGGGTAAAATCATTAACGATTCGCGAAGTGAATGATACATTTGTTTTGCAAGATCTGTTCTTGAGGCAGTTACCGCCCCGGCTTGTTCTCTTAAATCCGGTCTTCCGCAATCTCCCACGAATAGTGTATCACCTGTAAAAACGGCTTGCTCTTTCCCTGCTTCATCAATTGCTAAAATGCTGATACTGTCCGGAGAGTGTCCTGGTGTACTAAGTGATTTCAATGTGATACTGCCAAAGGCAATTACGTCTCCTTCATCGAATGTTTGATGGTCATATTCCGCATTAAGTAATTTGCTCACGTAAATGGTTGCGCCGGTGTTATTGTGTATTTCTAAGTGGCTACTTACAAAATCAGCGTGAGGATGTGTTTCTATCACAGCAGTAATTGCTGCCTTTTGCTGCTTTGCAAAATCATAATAGGGTTCGGGATTCCTTGAGGGGTCAATCAAGGCAATTTCATGGTTGCTCACAATCGCATACGAGAAGTGAGCCAAATTTTTATCTTCAAACTGTTTAATTTTCATACTTGTTCGATTTGTGATACAAAGGTCGCGCGGTGAGGATTGCTACACGGCTACCTTTGTTACACAGCAGAAAATCATTTTTAACGCTTCTCAAAAAACCACATTTTGACAGCGATCGCAATGAGCATAATTGCAAATGTCTTCTTCAAAAGAGCATGCGGAATTTCCGTTGCGACCTTCGCACCAAAGTAGCCACCGACAAAGAATAAAACAGCCATTATTAATGCGGCCTTGACATCGACAAATCCTTTCTGATAATATTGAAAAGCGGCCAATGCGCCGACAGGCAATACCATCATCATTAAGGCAGTGCCCTGAGCCATTTGTTGGGAATAACCCAACAACATGACTAAGGCTGGAATGATTACGATAGCCCCACCCAAGCCAAGCACACCGCTAAGGAGTCCGGCAAGCAAGCCAATTATTCCAATGATAACACCCGTTTGCATTTCCATTTAGATTTGTTTCTTCCGAGTTGAAATACCAAAGGGCCAATACAAGGGGCAAAAACTCACCAAACTTGTAAGTATAAAGATACCCGCAAGTACCAATAGAATGATTGCCACTGTTCCTGAAATCAGGTTTGTAAAATACAACACCCCAACTATGACTGCAGCCAGTATTCTCACGACTTTGTCTACGGTTCCCATATTTGATTTCATAATGTTTTGTGTTTAAAACGCTAACGTTTTTATTCTTTTTATTTATTAGCACTAGTGTTTTGATATTACTCAAAGATATTCAATTGGTTAGGAAATAGTTCTTTGACATCTTGTTGTATTGGTTTTTCGAAGAGTGTAGCGATATGCGATTTGTCAAACATGGAAATGCTTATCACTTGAAGTATTTCATAAAGGCTTTGCTTGAGGTTGAATTTCTTTTTAGCGATGGCGACAATGACATAAGCACTTATCGCTATCCAGATTTGTGATTTAACCGCATTGGCAGAAGTACCCCAGAAGGATTTAATTTTCAAATGCTGTTTGATCCATTTGAAGAACAGTTCTATTCTCCAGCGATGTTTGTAGAGAATTGCAATCTCGGTTGCCTGAAGTGTGAAGTTGTCAGTCAAAAAAACCAGAACTTTATTATTTTCTGCATCAAAATATTTGATGCGCCTCAAGGGCTGCGGATAATCAAGCGAAGCGTAGTACGTGTTCAGTTTAATGACTTGGTCGCACATAATGTTTTTACTTTTATCGGCTGGATTTGATTTGATCCTTTTAAAGTTGAGGTTGTCCTTGGCACGGATAATAAAGAAAGCCCCGCATTGATGAATGTGAAACAACCGCTTAAAATCTGTGTATCCACGGTCTAAAACGTAGAAACTGTCCCGTTGAAAGGAGATTATATCTAGCACATTTACCTCATGGACCTTGCCCGTTGTGATGTGGATAAACTCAGGGATGGCCGTCTTCACATTTAATTGAGTGTGAAGCTTGACGGCAGCTTTTGTGCTGCGGAATTTTGCCCAACTGAATACGGATAAACATAAATCGATAACGGTGGCATCAATGGCAAAGACCTGGTTGGACAGTTCAATCTCCCCGTGATGGTCTACATAAAGAGCCTTGGCCTCAGTGATTAAAACCATGGCATAGTCGGCATAAATTTGCCAATCACGTTTTTCATTTGCCTTTGATAAGGTACTGATCGAAACTACATCTCCGATCCCTAAATGATAAAGTTTGTCGGCATTGGCCGATAGACATAACATCGTATCACGCAAACTTTCACGATGTGTCAACTGGCCGAAGAGCATGCATAAAAATTGTTTCCAGCAGGTGAAGCCCTTGGACTTGTAGTTACCACCATAACGGTTCACACAGGTACTAAAACTTGTGGAAGACAGTAATGCTGTGAGTTGAGAAAAAACGTAATTACCTTGATTCATAATGTGCTATTGACCAGCACATTACAAAATTTCAGAATCACAAATTTTCAAATCGTCTTAGGCAAAAAACACTCGTAACTCCAACACAATCAATGATTTCAAAGAACATTTATAAAAAACATCGAAACACTAGTGATTTATTAGTTTAACTTAACTACCCATTTTACCTACAAAGGTCAGACAGTAGGGGGGTTGTACACAGTTACATTTGTTACATAAGGGAAATCTTATTTCTGCCTAATTTAACCAGTCCCTCGTCCCCCATCTGTTTCAGCAATCTGGAAACTACTACGCGTGCAGTTCCTAATTCTCCGGCCAGTTGCTCGTGAGTTACATAGAGTGTGTGGCTTTTGGTCAATTCACATTTCTTTTTAATGAAATCAAGCAATCGCTCGTCCAGCTTTTTGAAAGCAACTGCATTTACCACTTCTAACAATTCCTCAAAACGCTGATGGTATAAGCGAAAAATATAGTCAAGCCATTCGGGGTATTCCTTTATGAGTAAACGTATTTTGTCGATAGGGATAAAAAGCACTTTGCTATCTTCTTCTGCAATTGCTTTAACTTTGCTGGTGTCATTGTGAATTCCACCAAGGAAAGACATGATGCAACTTTCACCAGGCCTTATATAATAAAGGAGTATTTCTCGTCCGTCTTCATCTGTTCGCATTACCCTGATGCTTCCGCTTGTTACGATGGGAATGGCTTTTATGTATGCATTTTCACTTAGAATTACTTCACCCTCACTAAACTGTTTCGAAAAACCATACTCAGAAAGTTTTTCCTTCATTTCAGGTGAGGATTTAAATTCAGCGATGCTATCTAGTTCCATATTGTAAAGTTTAGCTTTATCCGTGTTGATGATTTTCTTACTTAAGGTCCATGAATGATTCCTACGCAATTCCCTTAGAGCAAAACCTACATAAGTTGTTTATAGTTCAAACCCCAATTTTACCAGGGTTCGTCAAGGGGAATCATGAACATTGACAGTGATGTTAATGACATTACTCATGATTTAGGTCCCATCGTCAATATCTGATCAATTGAGATTTTCGATGCATTGCTCAGGAAACTGGGTAGGAGTTAAAAGAAAGTTGTAAGAGTGAAAAAAAAGACAAGGCCTAACTACTAATCGGTGGGCCATATGCGTTTTATCTTTCACGTATTAATTTGCTTTGGTCTGCCATCGGTCTCGTTAGCGAAAACTTTTAATGTCTGCATCTGGGAGGTAAATCCCTCGCCTTTAGGCGAAGACTTTAGTTTCATATTTTTGGGGTATGTAAAACTATCGAAAAACGGCGCATACTACCTACGATTGTAAATATCATATTGTTTGGATAACGAAGTATAGAAAAATGGTAATGGTGGGGTTAGTCGCGGAGCGAGTTAGGGAACTGATTCGCGGGATATGTAAGGAGCATGAAGTTGAGATTATAGAAGGGCATGTTTCGAGAGATCACGTTCACTTGTTTGTTTCTGTTCCACCGCATTTGGCGATAAGCAAATTGGTGCAATATTTGAAAGGGAAGAGTTCATATAAGATACTTTTAGAGAATAAAAAGTTATCGAAGGAGTTCTGGTGTCGTCATGTTTTGGGGCCGTGGCTATTTTGTGTCTACCTCCGGTAACATAACGGATGAGATGATAATGGAATATATAACCAATCAAGACGATGAAAAGAAGGATGAGGATTTCACTGTTTCTGATGGTCTTTAATCGGCTTCAGCCGAATTAGTAAACCCTTCGCCTTCAAGGCGAAGGTAGTTTAGTCCTGTTCTTGAAGGTAGGCTCAGTAAATAACACTCAAAGGGTTTTTAATAAACCCAATTCCGTTTTTGTTTCTTGAAGTTATTCTTACCTTTCAACAATACAAGCTATTCTTTTAGTGATGGGAAAGGGCAAACGGAATTGTTTATGATGAAAAACTGAATCAGGAAATTATAAGAGTGAGTTGTCTTTTAGCGAAAACAAAAGGTTTTACGATTTACAAATTTCAGTAGTTTATTTCTCGTCTTCCGTTCTGTTTAGTTAACCACGGATTGTATGAAAAGATTTTATCTTATTAAGTACAAGCCATTTGAAGCAAATCCATTGCCGCATTCGTATCACTATTTCTCTCTGCCAAAATTTGCCTTTTGCTTCTCATTGATTTTCCTGTCGGTTGGTAAATTATTTCCCCAGGTTATCAATCCTGGTAATTCAGGGATAATTCAGGATGGGTTTGGGTCTGTTCCTTATTTGCCTTCTCCTCATAACAGTGTATTTGTTTCAGGAAACTATGCCTACGTCGCGACTGGCAATGGTCTTGAGATTGTTGACATAACTTTACCAGGCTTGCCCTTGCACAAGGGGACCGTGACCAATGGCACAGCCGGGGCATTGCTCCTGGGACCGAAATCCGTTTACGTCTCAGGAAACTATGCGTATGTGGCCAGCAACGGCAGCCGTGCCCTGGAAATTATAGACGTCACTAATCCGGCGGCACCAGTTCACAAAGGTAGTCTGACCAACGGCAGCGGTGGGGCATTGCTTAATGCCCCTTACTTCGTTTACGTGTCGGGAAACTATGCTTATGTGACCAATAATACTAATCTTGGAAGTGGTGATAGTGCTGGGTCTTCCCTTGAAATAATAGATGTCACCAATCCGGCAATGCCGGTGCACAAGGGCAGTATAACCGATGGCACAGGCGGTGCATTGTTAAATCTGCCTACCTCAGTTTACATATCTGGAAACTTTGCTTACGTAACAAGTCTTTTCAGCAACGCACTGGAAATTATAGATGTAACCAATCCAGCATTGCCCGCCCACAAGGGCAGCATTGCCAATGGCACAGGCGGAGCTGCACTGAGTGGCGCTTCATCCGTTTTCGTTTCAGGAAACTATGCGTATGTGGCAAGTTACAACAGTGCTGCACTTGAAATTGTAGATGTCACAATTCCAGCAGCTCCCGTCCATAAGGGTAGCATTGGAAGTATCGGCGGAGTTTTCTCTGCCCCAAAATCAGTAGTCGTTTCCGGAAACTTTGCTTATGTGGCAAATTCTTATGGCTTGGCAATTTTTGATGTTACTAACCCCGCGACGCCTACGCTCAAAGGCAGCGCAGTCGATCTTGCTGGAGTATCTATCTATTTGTCAAATTCAGTTTACCTCTCCGGAAACTATGCCTATGTAACAAGTAGTCAGGGCTTGGGGATTATCGATGTCAGTAATTTGACGGCACCCGTCCTCAAAGGCTTTATGAAAAATGGTACTGGAGGGGCATCGCTCGCCGGTCCTTTTTCTGTTTACGTATCTGGAAAATATGCCTATGTGGTAGGTAGTGGTAGCGACGCGCTGGAAATCGTAGATGTCAGTAACCCATCCGCACCCGTTCACAAAGGCACGCTAACCAATGGCACCGGCGGGGCACTACTCTTTAGTCCAAGATCAGTTTATGTGTCTGGCAACTATGCATATGTGGCAAGCTATGGCAGCAACGCGCTGGAAATTATAGATGTCACTAATCCATCTGTTCCAGTCCATAAAGGAAAACTGACAGACGGTAGTGGCATTGCACCCTTTCTCAATGGTCCTCAATCTGTTTATGTATCTGGAAACTATGCCTACGTTGCAAGTTCTGGGAGCAACGCGCTGGAAATCATAGATGTCACGAATCCAGCTGTTCCAGTCCATTATGGAAGCCTGACCAACAGTGGCTTGGCTTTACTCCTTAGCCCTCAATCCGTGTATGTATCAGGCAACTATGCCTATGTGGCAAGTTTTGGTAGCAGTGCCTTGGAAATTGTAGATGTCACCAATCCAGCAGCACCTGTCCACAAAGGAAGTCTAAGCAACGGTGGCGGGGCGTCACTCCAGGCTGCCCATTCCGTTTTTGTCTCAGGAAA
This sequence comes from Bacteroidia bacterium, assembly GCA_043785125.1. Lineage (GTDB taxonomy): Bacteria > Bacteroidota > Bacteroidia > Cytophagales > Cyclobacteriaceae > ELB16-189. The sequence continues at coordinate 510 of JAYVXP010000196.1, read as the reverse complement.
CTATGCCTACGTGGGAAGCTATTTCGCATTCGAAATTGTAGATGTCACCAATCCAGCATCGCCCGTTCATAAAGGGAGCCTGGCCAACGGTAGTGGCGGGGCCTTACTCGGAAATCAAGCAACCGTTTACGTATCTGGCAACTATGCCTATGTTGTAAGTAGTAGTAATGCCTTGGAAATTATAAATATTACGAATCCGGCAACGCCCGTCCACTATGCAAGCTTAACCGATGGAGCCGGCGGTGTCGCATTAGCTGACCCTTATTCGCTTTTCATTTCCGGGAACTATGCCTACGTGGTTAGTTGGTCCATCAACTCGCTTCAAATTGTTTTTCTTAACTCCCCAAGCCTTTTAGGTTTTACGCCAAGTGGACAGGTCGGAAGTTCCATTACAATTACAGGGCAAAATTTTGATACGTTTGTTAGTGCTGCAATTAACGGAATTCCAGCCACCATCACTGGGGTGACGGCAACGACATTAAATGTTACGGTTCCTGGTAATGCAACTAC
>JAYVXP010000195.1:0-36271 GCA_043785125.1 Bacteroidia bacterium | reverse complement strand
TTAACGAAACCGATTATGAACGCCTGGGGATGTTCATCAAATGGAATCCGGCCATTAAAAAAGCAAGCGACCAGCAAGCCATACTCTCTGCCCTACTGGACAACCACATTGACGTGATTGCGACCGATCACGCGCCGCATACGCTGGAAGAAAAAAAGAACACTTATTTCAAAGCTCCGGCCGGAGGGCCCTTGGTTCAACACAGTCTTGTAGCGATGCTTGAGTTTTATCATCAGAAAAAAATCAGTCTCGAGAAAATTGTGGAGAAGATGTGCCACAATCCGGCGATTGCTTTTCAGATAAAAAACCGGGGCTTTATTCGCGAAGGGTACTGTGCCGATCTGGTACTTGCGGATCTCAGCAAGCCCTGGGTTGTAAAGAAAGAAAACATCCTGGCCAAATGCGGATGGTCTCCATTTGAGGGCGTCACTTTCCAGTCTGCCATAAGCCATGCACTCGTTTCCGGACATATAGCTTTTGCCAACGGACAACTGGATGACAGGCAATTGGGGCAGCGCCTGGAGTTTGATCGAAATTGATCCCGAAAATCATTTTTGCAATTTACCCCGGGCTGTCTAAATTTGCAGTCCTTTAAACGGTGAATGTAGTTCAGTTGGTTAGAACGCCAGATTGTGATTCTGGAGGTCGCGGGTTCGAACCCCGTCTTTCACCCAAGGCCCAACAGGGCTTTTTTTATGAACTTCTTCGTTTATATACTTATCTCAGAAAAGGATGATTCGTTCTATGTTGGTCAAACCAACAATTTAGAAGACCGTCTGCGTAGGCATAATGCTGGGTTGGAACGTTATACAAAAACCAAGAAACCATGGAGGCTTTTTTGGTCAGTTCAAGTCTCTTCGCGATCTGAAGCAATGGGCTTGGAACGCAAAATCAAAAATTTTAAATCAAGAAAACGAACAATGGAATTTATTGAAACCGCCGCGAAATCAAACCCTATCTCCTGGGGTCATGCGGGTGCCGTGCCGTAGGCACGAGCATGCTCGGCCTGCAGGCCGGCATTCGAACCCCGTCTTTCACCCAAGGCCCAACAGGGCTTTTTTTATGAACTTCTTCGTTTATATACTTACCTCCCCTCATGTAATTCCGCTTCCTTTCATTTAACAAAAATGGTAACTCGATTATGAATCAATCCCTTTACCATGGACCAGCGCATTATCAATCTATTTGACGAATACACCCACAAGCCATTAACCCGCGAAGTGTTTCTCAAACGGCTGGCCTCCATCGCCGGCGGTACCACAGCGGCTATGGCATTACTACCGTTGCTGGAAGTGAACTATGCCAAAGCAGAAACAATTCAACAACAGGATGACCGCCTCATCACCGAGAGAATAACTTATCCCGGTGATGGAACAGAAATGAAAGGATATGTTGCCCGGCCAAAAGCAAAAGGTAAATATCCCGCCGTGGTTGTCATCCACGAAAACCGCGGGCTCAATCCGCACATCGAAGACGTTACGCGCAGGATGGCATTGGAAGGATTTCTTACACTTGCCCCAGATGCCCTTTCTCCTTTTGGCGGTACGCCGGCCGATGCCGATCAGGCCCGGGACCTGTTTCAGAAATTAGACGGACCTAAAAATCTGAACAACTTCATCAGATCGTTTGACTACCTGAAAACCCGCGAAGATTGCAGCGGTAAATTCGGATGTATTGGATTCTGTTGGGGCGGTGCGATGGCCAATCAACTGGCTGTGAATGTGCCCGACTTGAAAGCAGCCATTCCTTTCTATGGACGTCAACCCGAAGCAAGAGATGTACCCAGAATCAAAGCAGCACTGATGCTTCACTATGCTGGCATGGATGATCGGGTCAACGCAGGAATTCCGGCCTACGAGGAGGCCTTAAAAAAAGCTGGTATCCAATATCAACTTTTTACATACGAGGGCGCCCAACATGCTTTTCATAATGATACTGCGCCCACGCGTTACAATGAAGCCGCAGCAAAGCTGGCGTGGAGCAGGAGTGTTGCGTTTTTGAAGGAGAAATTGAAATAACTCCCCGCACAAATTTTGCCTTAATAAGAGCCTCCGGATTAACCATGGATGAGCCATTCTGAAGTAATATTAAAATCTTCGCAATTCGCGAAAAGTTCCTTCAACCGATTGAATTTAAATTGATTTAATTGGAGTAGCCGTACTATTATTTCCTTTCAAAATCTATTGACCCCCTTTCATTTTTTTCTTAAATTTAATTTATGATCTCCTGGCCTGAGTTTCGCAACTACCCGCTGGAACAAAAAACCCAAACACTGTACGAACAGGGGACTTTTGTCATGGCTATCCGTTACTACGGCTACAAGGTGAATTTATACCTTCTCGGAAATTCCTACATCGAAGTGTTTGTAAACCATAAGTTGGCGGAAATCGAAAAAATTTCCTTACTCGACGCTTCTCATACGCGAATGAAATTTTACGTGGACCAAATCAAACTTCCACGCGAACTCATGATCCGCTAAAAAGAAAAGGCCCCAATTGGGGCCTTTTTATGTTTTTCATCTCGACAAATTACGAATTTCGACAACCGATTTTATGCTGCTGCTGTCGTCGATTGTTCAATCTTGGCAGACTGCCTCAGGTGTACCGTCTTCTTTGCCTTGTATCCGCAATAGCTGCACTGATAATGTTTTAACAGTTCGCCTTCTTCCGTAGCAGTAGGCTGCTTGATGATTTCTTCCTTTACCACCTTAAAAGTTTGGTAATTACATTCAGGACACTGGATGGCATGCAAGTGACCAGCATATTTTTCAATTTTGATGTATCCGGTTTCTTCATCCTTCCAAACATCATAATCAACGGAGAACACATTCTCTTCCGCTTGCATCCCTTCATCCAGGTAAGCATCTTCTTCCTCTTCACTCAGCAACTTCATCGGCTTGCCGGTCTTCGGAGATATCCGCGCCTTATATCGCAGGCTTTTTAAACGTTTTTCAATAAAGAAAGGATAATAAAACTTGAGCAAATTCTGAACAATCAGCGCTACAATCATGCTCATCATGGACGTGACAAAAATCCGGACAAATATCAAGAGTGTGCCGAGAACGGTGATGTTGGAATTGAAATAAAACCCTCCTCCCACAATCAAAATAATCGCGGCAATCCACAAAGCGTTAATTTCATAACGATTGATAAAATCATAACGCGATTTGCTGTCAGAAGTGGTTGCCAACCTCACATAATATCCCAACGCAATCAGTATTCCCACAGCCCAGCAAATGTAGGCCAGATTAGCGGCCAGGTTGTTCCAGGATGCGTACTGGTTTATGTTTTGTTCCATTTCCATAATGGTATTCTTTTTCGTTTTTTATTGTGGATAACAAATATAACAAACTGCAACACTATCCATATCCGATTACCTCAAATATAATAGAATTCAAGTCAATTTAGCCCCCAATTAGCCAAAAATTCAATAAAATAGCTGGACTTAACTCCTAAATTTAACGGCAAAGAACATAAAATCTTTAACGATTTTCAACGATGCAGGTTCATTTTCAAACATGCCCATATGGCCAACGTCCGTTAGCCCACAAAAAAAGGGAAACTTCATCAGATTGGATTGTGTACGAGCAGGTTCATAAGCTACAATCGTATCCTGATGGCCAGCGATCATCAATATGGGTTTTGGAAAAGTTTCCAATAACCTCACGCTGGAAGGTCGGTCACGCATAGCTACCGAGTAGGCAACCAAAGTCTCAATTGAGGTTTGAGAGGCTATGGCATAGACATCATCCATAAAGGGGTTCTTTTTTTGATAGAAAAGCCCAGGAACAAAAGTTTCAATGAAAGGTTGTACCCCATTGCGCTGAACAAAGTCAATAGTCTTGTTTCTGTTGTTTCTTTTTTCTTCAGAATCGGCATAAGCCGTCGAATGAAACAATCCAAAACCCGGAAAGCGGACGGGTTGCTCCTCCGCCATCGCAAGGGCAATATAACCACCCAGTGAATGCCCAATGACTACTGGATTCTTAATATCAAATTCATCCATCCAATCCAGCAATTTCAAACCAATATCAGCAATGGTAAATGGCGTGGGTGGAAGCAGACTGTCGCCAAAACCCGGAAGGTCGGGTAAAAACACTCGAAATTTTGTGGCCAGATTTTCTGCAAAGTGATCCCAAATCCGGCTCGTTTCACAAAAGCCATGGATTAACACCATAGGGTGACCTCTCCCCTTTTCTGTATGGTGAACCAGACTCATTGATTACCTCCTGCCGGTCGCGGGTTCCATCATCGCGATGACGGCCCCTTGTATGCCTTCTGTGTCAAAGCCACATGTGTGCTGAAGTTGAATTTGCTCTCCGTGCTCAACAACACGGTCAGGAATTCCAAGCCTTTTTACCTCGGCATGATAGCCATGATCCGCCATGAATTCCAGCACTGCACTGCCAAAGCCACCCTGGAGTGCACCATCTTCTACTGTTAGTATCCTTTTGAAGTTTGAAAAAATCTCATGCAATAGGTTTTCATCGAGTGGCTTAACAAAACGCATATCATAATGTGCCGGGAAAATGCCGCTATTGGCTAGTTTCTCGCAGGCTTCCACGGCATAATTTCCGATGTGCCCCAAAGTAAGAATCGCGAGTTCTTCACCATCTCTGATTTTTCTTCCTGTCCCAATACTGATTTCTTCAAAAGCTGTTCTCCAATCAGCCAGCACACCCTGCCCACGCGGATAGCGGATTGAAAAAGCCCGATCTTTTCTCGGCAACTGCGCTGTAAACATCAGATTTCTTAATTCTGATTCATTCATTGGTGCCGATACAATCATGTTTGGCAAGCAGCGAAAGTAAACCAGATCGTAGGCTCCATGGTGTGTTGGTCCATCGGTGCCTGCAAACCCTGCCCGGTCGAGACAGAAATTGACGGGTAGGTTTTGAATGCACACATCATGAACCACCTGATCATAGCCGCGTTGCATAAACGAACTGTAAATATTACAGAACGGCACAAGTCCTTGTGTCGCCAATCCCGCCGAAAAGGTTACAGCATGTTGTTCTGCAATGCCCACATCAAAAGCGCGATCGGGCATTTCCTTCATCATGATGTTCATCGAAGAACCAGAAGGCATAGCCGGCGTAATGCCAATAATCTTATCGTTGATTTTGGCCAACTCAACAAGCGTGTGTCCAAAAACATCCTGGTAACGGGGTGGCTGCGGTTTGTCAAATATTTTTTTATGAATCTCCCCCGAGATCTTATCAAAAGTGCCGGGAGAATGCCATGTCGTTGCATTCCCCTTTTCTGCCGGCCCGTATCCTTTGCCCTTCACAGTAATGCAATGCAGTATTTTCGGGCCTTTTATTTCCTTAAGGTCGTTGAGCACGGCCACCATGTGATCCACATCGTGACCATCCACCGGACCAAAGTATCTCAAATTTAATGATTCAAATAAATTGCTTTGACTAAGAAGTGTTGATTTTATACCGGTTTCAATTTTTGAAACAATCTCCTGAGCGTTCTTTCCAAAATGCGAGAGCTTGCCCAGTAAGTTCCAGACATCGTCCTTGAATTTGTTGTAGGTCTTGCTGGTAGTGATGTCGGTGAGATAATCTTTTAGCGCACCTACATTTGGGTCAATTGACATGCAATTGTCATTGAGGATAATCAGCAGATTTGTGTCCGATACGCCGGCGTGATTGAGGCCCTCAAAGGCCATACCTCCCGTAAGTGCGCCGTCGCCGATTATCGCAATATGCTGTTTCTCATACAGCCCTTTGTAACGCGATGCTTCCGCCATTCCCAACGCAGCCGAAACTGATGTTGAGGAGTGCCCCCCACCAAATGTATCGTAATCACTTTCACTTCTTTTAGGAAAGCCGGAAATTCCTTTAAAGACCCGGTTGGTATAAAACATATCCCTGCGGCCGGTAAGAATTTTATGCCCATAGGCCTGGTGTCCGACGTCCCATACTAATTGATCATATGGCGTATTAAAAACATAGTGCAGGGCAACCGTCAATTCCACCACACCCAGGCTGGCGCCAAAGTGACCTCCATAAACCGAGACATTGTCAATGATGAATTGTCTGAGTTCTTCGCAAAGTTGTACCAATTGCGCTTTATCCAGTTTCTTCAGGTCATCGGGACTATTGACCTGAGAAAGCAGCTTTCCGGGTGTGATCAGCATTCTGTAGGGCTATTATGACTTTCTATTTTCCTCTATACCTGCTATAAGGTAACTGTTTTGACCCATTTCTGGCAAACCGCAGGGCAAATTTACTCACCCCCGAGCCCGCTCCAAAATAAATCCATTTTAATCACCAAAATCCTATGAATCATAGTTTAATTTCGCGGTCAAATGACTACCAAGGAAAATTTTGAAATCCACTTACCGCTCTTTGAAGGGCCTTTTGACCTTCTGCTTTTTTTCATTGAGCGCGACGAACTCGATATTTACGATATCCCGATCTCTAAAATCACCAACGATTTTTTGGACTACATCCATCAGCTGGAAACATTGAATGTTGAGCTGGCGAGTGAGTTTATCCTCGTGGCCGCAACCCTGATGCGCATTAAATCCAAAATGCTGCTACCCCGGCCTCAACTGGATGAAGCCGGTAATGAAATCGATCCCCGGGAGGATCTTATAAAACATTTACTCGAGTACAAAAGATACAAATCCGTAATCGACCAATTCCACAAAATGGAAGAGGCGGAATTGCAAAAGGAGAAACGGGGCAACATCATCAGGGAATTGAAACAGTTGGCCGAAATCACCAACGTAGAGGCAGAATTACAGGATGTGGACCTATTCAAGCTTCTGATGGTATTTGAAAAGGTGTTGAAGCGCCAGGAGGAAGAAAAAAATCGTCCCGTACATCTGGTCATACAATATCCGTACACGATAGAGGGTCAGAAAGAATTTATTTTGAATGAACTGGTTAACAAACCCCGATTGGCGTTTACCGAGTTATTTGAAAAAGCGCCTACGCGTGTAGCCCTGATCTTTAATTTTCTGGCCATCCTGGAAATGCTTGCCCTTGGGCTGCTCAACATTCAAACAGGAGAAGGCTTTAATAATTTTTGGCTGATCCGAAAAGAAGAAGTGGAGGCGGGCAATTGATCCAATAATTTGATTGATTCTCCTCAGGAATGCACGGCGAGGTCACTTATCCCGAAGACTGGGCTATCATTTCACTGTACTCTTTCCCGGAGGAATAGGCAGTTTCATCCTTACCCTTGTGCCCCTGGGCCGGTTGTCTTCATACCAGACCGAGGCGCCAATCTGCCGTGCCCGGGTAGCCAATTTAGACAAACTGAATCCTTCTTTTTTGTGGGAATGAATAATTCCCGTTCCGTCATCTTGAACCATGATCTCCAGTCCTTCACGCCACCAATCCACACCGACGTGAATGTGCCAGGCATCGGCATGCGCGATCGCATTTTGGACAGCCTCCTGAACCATCCGAAACATGACCAACTTGGCATCATCATCCAGGTTCCATTCACGGTCAAGCCCGCTGACCCTAAAGTTAATAGACCTGGAGATAGAGGCATCCAACTGTTCACAGGAATCGCGAAGCAACCGGCTCAAGGTCTTTTGCTCGAGGTCTGGCAGTGAGAGTTGCCATATCAAGGGCCTTGCTGATTCCATAACACGGCTCAATTCGCTTTGGATAAGATTCATTTGGTTTTCGGCATCGGGGGCCATACTATGGCGGATTTGCATCGCCTCAAGTTGAAGTTTTGTGGCTGCCAACCGCTGAAGTAAATCATCATTCAACTCGGCTGCAATGCGCTGCCGTTCTTGCTCCAGCGCTTCTTTGACGGCAGCTGTTTCCTTTTCTTTCCAATAAACACTATCTCGTTGCGGCTGTTCCTGAAAGTATTTAATTGCCTTTCTTGAGTCCTTCAGATTTTCCGACAAGCGTGTAATCCGTTTGCGCAAAGCGAACCAGGCAAGGAATGCTCCCCCTAGAAAGCAACAAAAAATAACGCCAACGATCATGTTCGGCAAATATCGCGAATTAAACGTGTGCGTTCATGGCCTTTATTGCATTGAAAGAATTTTCGCAATAATATCTTCAATATAAGGCTGCACACCGGTAGCGTGGGTTTTACCATTCAATGGAGTCAGCGTTAAAACTTCTGATGAAGCTCCGTTGGCAATCAGTTGGTTATACGTGTCAACAGAATTCTGATAGGGCACAGTGGTATCGGCATCACCGTGATACATGTACATTTTTATGGTGGGCTTCCAATCGAGCAGAGAGTTTTCCCGGAAGGCTTTAACAATGTATTGGTATTGGTTACCCGTATCAATATGGGCGAGTAAACCGGGTGTAACAAAATGAGAAACGCTATCAGTAAGGTGCGTATTGATCAGGCTTCCGTCAGTTGAGCCGTCGAACAATCCTGGAATAATGGTGGCGTAAGGTTGTTGGAAGAAATTAGAAAGGGGTTGGGTCCAGTCGTAATAGTTCTGATAAGCAAGGGCTACATAGGCCAGATAAAACGGGTCGTCATAGGTAGTGAGTCCAAAAAAATATTTCTGCATCCCTTTTACGTCATATCCTCCCGAAGCAGGAAAGGATGCCTCCAGTTTTACTCCTTCCATTCCATTTTGCTCAATGGCACGGTGTGCGGCCATGGTGGCATAACCGCCTTCGGAATAACCTGCCAGAAAGAGCTTTTCGTTGAAGTTCACACTTTTCAAAATGGCCAGTTCTTTGGATGCCTTTATCAAATCCAGAATGACGGTGGACGTTGCATCCTTTATATAGTAGGGATGCAAGACGCTGATCGATGAGCCAAATCCAATATAATCCGGCATTACTGCAATAAACCCTGGAGCGGCGAGCGCGGTGTACAAAATTAAATCCTGACTACTGGTGGATAGTACGGAAGGCGCCTCGGCGTGAGAAGCAATCGTGCCATGTTGAAAACTGATCATGCCAACGGCAATACTTGTTTCTGGCAAAGCCACTAAACCTGATCCAATTACTTTCTGACCTTTAAAGGTTGTGTTGTACGTTACTTTGTAAAGGCTGACATTATATTTCAAACTGGAAGAAGAAATGTTTAACCCCGAAAGGCCAAGAAAAAAGCGCAGGTCGCTGGCGAGGAATAGTTGTATTTTGCTGGAGTTGATGAGAGAACCCGGCGTCGGCTTGACCTCTTCATGTTGGTGGCAAGCCGCAATAACGAAAGCAAGGGTGAAATAGAAAAAGGACCGAAAACAATTTACATGGCGCGTCATACCGGTTCCTATTTAATCGCTGCTACCATCACGTGGTTTTCTTCCTATTTGCGGGAGAATCGAATTACCCCTAAAGCAAGTAGTGAAACGGTAAAATTAAGAATAACGTATTTCCCTTCATCGTGGGTAAGGTGCGTATAGGCAGCGCCGATCATAAGTCCAATTAGACCAAAAGCTGCCCATTTTCTAAGCTTTGGAATCAGCAAACCGATCGCGCCCAATCCTTCCAAAGAACCGATGGTGTACATAAATGTGATGTTGTAACCCCAGCGTATAAAATTGGGTTCGGCAGCTCCGGATAATTTACCGAAAGCAGCAGTAGCGAAAAGCAGTGTGAGGGGAACGATGCACACCCACATCAGGATCATTTTTGTTTTTGGATTCATGCTTGAAGTGATTTATCGGTTATTTACTCCTGAACAGTCGGAAAATACTCTTGAGTGGATCATAAAACCGATCCGCAACACGTTCCTTAAGTGGGATGATTGCATTGTCGGTAATGGCTATTTTTTCCGGACACACCGTTGTGCAGCATTTTGTAATGTTACAAAAACCTATCCCTCCCTCATTCTTTAAATCTCTGGTCCGGTCTTCAATGTCCAGCGGATGCATCTCCAATGCTGCAGTATAAACCATGTGGCGCGGACCCGCAAATTGTTCATGAAGATCGTGCTCTCGCAACACGTGACATACATCCTGACAAAGAAAGCATTCAATGCATTTTCTGAATTCCTGAACCCGGTCAATATCGCTTTGGGCCATCCGCCACGTACCGTCGGGTGCATCGGGGGGACGGGGTTTAAATTTTTTAATCTTTTTCTTGGTACGATAATTCACCGAAACGTCGGTTACCAAATCCTTGATTATTGGGAACGCCTTCATAGGCTGAATAGTAATGGGCTTGTCTGCAGGCATATCCCCCATTCGGGTCATGCACATCAGTTTTGGATGTCCATTAATTTCGGCAGAACAAGATCCACACTTCCCCGCTTTGCAATTCCAACGCACCGCCAAATCATTTGCATGTTCCGCCTGGATTTGATGAACCGCATCAAGCACGACCATGCCTTCGGTAATCTCAGTTTGATATTCCTGAAATCCGTCCCCATCCGGATTCGTGCGCCATATTTTGAAAGTAACTTTCGTCATATTGATTTTCTCAATAATGGCTTATTTCATCTCCTCAATTATTTGCCGAAGATCATCCCTCAATTTCAGCTTGGGGATTTGTTTTATAATCATGTTGTCCTGCTCATCCTTTCGGATACTGAAATTCACATTTCCGTAGTCTTCACTCTTGTTCGTATAATCTTCCCGGAAATGTCCACCCCTGCTTTCCTTGCGCTCTTTTGCCGACCTGGCAATGGCCTCTGCCACGGTGAGCATGTGCTTTAATTCAACAGCGGTGTGCCAGCCTGGATTATATCCCCGATTTCCCCCGCAGGCCGTCCGGTTGGCCTGTTCTTTGAAACTCTGGATTCGATGAATAGCTTCTCCCAATTCCTTTTCGACGCGCACAATGCCAACCAGATCTTGCATCATCTCCTGCAGGTTAGCTTGAATTTGAAATGGATTTTCGCCTTCATGGTTGGGTGTTCTATCAAAGGGAGCGAGCGTTAATTTTGCGATTTCCTGAATCTGCTCTTCAGGGAGTTTTCCGGCCTGCGTTTCACTCGCATACTTTGCGGCATATTCACCGGCACGCTTGCCAAAAACAAGCAAGTCAGAGAGAGAATTGCCCCCAAGCCGGTTTGCGCCGTGAAGTCCGGCAGCACATTCACCGGCCGCGAAGAGTCCTGGTGCGCTGGTCATTTGAGTATCCGCATCCACGCGCACACCCCCCATTATGTAATGGGTTGTGGGCCCAACCTCCATCGCTTCTTTTGTAATGTCAACACCCGCGAGCTCCTTGAACTGATGGTACATGCTGGGCAATTTTCTTTTGATGTGCTCCGGAGCATTGGGAATTTTTTCTTTGATCCAGGCGATGTCCAGAAAGACGCCCCCGTGTGGTGAACCGCGACCTTCTTTTATTTCGCGGGTAATACAACGGGCTACATGATCGCGGGTCAGTAACTCGGGAGGTCGTTTTGCGTTTTTGTCTCCTTGGGTGTAACGCCACCCTTCTTCTTCATCTGTGGAGGTTTGGCCTCGATAATTTTCGGGAATGTCGTCAAACATAAAACGCCGACCTTGACTATTTCTCAAAACCCCGCCTTCTCCCCGTACACCCTCCGTAATCAACAGTCCACGAACACTGGGAGGCCAAACCATACCCGTGGGATGAAACTGAATAAATTCCATATCGATGAGTTCGGCACCGGCATGGTAAGCCAATGAAATACCACTTCCGGTACAGTCCCAACTGTTGCTGGAAATTTTGTAAATCCTGCCCATGCCACCAGTGGCTATAATAACCGCCTTGGCATGAAACACTTTGAAAAGTCCTTTTTCGCGGTCGTATCCGAAAGCGCCTACTACTTTTTCTCCATCCTTCAGTAAGCTTACAATGGTGTACTCCTGATAGATATCTATGCCCTGGTGAATTCCATAATCCTGAAGGGTTCGAATCATTTCCAGTCCAGTGCGGTCACCCACGTGGGCGAGCCGCGGATATTTGTGTCCCCCAAAATTGCGTTGAAGAATTTTCCCATCATCCGTCCGGTCAAATACTGCCCCCCACGCTTCCAATTCCCTGACCCGGTCGGGTGATTCTTTGGCGTGCAATTCTGCCATCCGCCAATTATTTAAATACTGACCACCGCGCATGGTGTCGGCAAAATGCACCTTCCAATTGTCGCGATCATCGACGTTGCCCAAAGCTGCCGCCACGCCTCCTTCCGCCATCACCGTATGCGCCTTTCCGAGCAGCGACCTGCAAACCATTCCTACCGAAACACCAGTTGCTGAAGCCTCGATGGCCGCGCGCAACCCAGCCCCACCTGAGCCGATCACAAGTACGTCATGATGATATGTTTCATAGGTGATCATTAAAATATTCTCCAATCAGTCCAGATTCCCATTGAGCACAAGCGCACATAAACATCGGCGAACGCCACCCCAAACAGACTGAACCATGCCCAGTTCATGTGCCCCCGGTTAAGACAGCTTGAGCACTGGTACGCCGTCTTTTGTATTGGTGATTTTGAAAACTGGTCTTTGAATCCTCCAACCAGGTGACGGAAAGAGTGACAGCCAAAAGTATAACCTCCAAGCAAAGTTGCGTTGAGTGTCAGCACCAGTGTACCGATTCCAATTCCAAAACCAGATATCCCCGTCAAGGGATCTATAAACCACATCGCCTTCCATGCATCATAGGCAAGGATGACCACAAAGATGATGGCGAGATACATGAAATAACGATGCACATTTTGTATGATCAATGGGAAAGAATTCTCACCACGGTAAGTTTTCCTTGGTTCTGAAACTGCACACGCGGGCGGATCTGCCCAAAATGATCTATAGTACGCCCCGCGATAATAATAACAGGTAAATCGCATGCCTCCAGGCGCCCAAAGAATTAAGAGCGCGGGTGAAAAAGGTAAAACCATTGGCCACCAAGTGGGCTTGGGTCCAAACCAACTGTGTGGAGAGTCTCCAAAAATTTCTGGGGAATAAAAAGGAGAAATATAAGGACCCAGCGCATAGTGCTCTCCTTGGAAAGCCGCCCATGTGGCATAGACAATAAATGAAGAGAGTACGATAAAAATCAATAGTGGACGAATCCACCACAAATCTTTTCTTGTCGTATGTCCAAAACCTGCTTGAGTCAAGGGTCGCTTTTCAGGTTTAATTTACCATGAGATTAATTAAAAATATGGTCAAAAACAAGAAGAAAAGCTGTCCATGGTGCCGTCCCTAGCGCTTATAAATCTTTTCTCAGACTCTTATCACCATTCATCTTATGGTTTAGGAAATCCAGTTGGTCGCGAGCGGTATCGCGCCGGCCAGCAAAGCCAGCAATATATATCCAACCAAAAAAATCCGACTATCCTTGTACTCGGGGTTACGCAATTCAATCAGTCGGGTAATAAAAAGCCACATGAGTAAAGTAGAAACGCCACAAAGGAACAGGCTCCAGATATGGCCTCCGATTGACGACTGATCGTGCATTCTTTTCATCATTACCCACGCTACCAGATTAATGAGGTAAATCAAGGTTAGGTAAATATGGATATGGGATAAGTCGATCCTGAATTCTTTCTTTGGTTTTGATTTTTCAATTGCGCCCGTGTCATCAACTCTTTGTGCGTCCGCTTTTATTAAGGCTCTGCTCCTTCCAAATTTTTTAATATCATATCTTACCCTTTTTTCGGTGTCTGACAAAGTATCATAGGCCTCACATACTTCCTTAAAGCGCTCCACAAAGAATTCATCCCCGTCATGTTTGTCGGGGTGAAATTTAGCAGCATACAGCCGATAGGCCTTCTTTATGTCATCAAAGGAAGCATTCCGTGGAATACCAAGTAGCTGATAGTAATCTTTTTCGCTCTTCATGATTACTCCGTGCTCACCGGAGCCTCAAAGATTTTCATCAATTTGTTTTTCCAAATATAAAACATCGTTTCTTGGATTAAATCGGTAAGGCTCAATGTCTTTGAATCCAAATTCACGGTACAAGTGTAAAGCGCTAGCCAGGTTTTTTAATGTGTCCAATCTCACATATTTGTACCCTCTTTTTTTTGCAAGCTCGATCACATTTTCCAAAAGAATTTTCCCCAGCCCTAAGCCCCGGTGGTCTGGCTGAATATACATTCTCTTGAGTTCTCCTATTCTGTCTTCAAATTTCCTGATGCCTGCACATCCGATAAATACGCCCGAATGACGTACCAGCATCAATCCTCCGGTTGGCAAGTCATATTGAATATTAATTTCATTTAGTTCCTGATCAAATTTTTGAAAGCTCAAATCAAAATTCAGTCCGGCTGCATATTCTCTGAAGAGTTTGCCGGCAGCGGAAAAATGATCCGCGTTCTTTGCAACCTGGAAAACATATTGAGAAAGATCAGACATAAATGATTTGTTAACACGCACCGGACAGATTTCTGCTGTTGAAATCAGTTGAGAGACTTCCACTCACCCAATGCGGAAACGAATTACTTCAACAAGGCTCCCTTCAATCGAAAGAGCTCAGTCTCTGCCGCTTTGGCATTATAGCGGGCGAGGATCAATTGACTGTATGTATCCGCAAGGGTTTGCTGGGCGGTGCGCAACTCAATGTACGTAGCCACACCCCGCTTGAAACTTTCCAAAGCGATGTACACATTTTCCTTGGCCAACAAAATATTTTCTTCTTCAATGATCAAAGCCTTCTTAGCGTTTTCATAACTCGTAAAGGCGTTGCGTACCCCAACGATCGCCAATGTTTTCTGCTGTTCATACACCAGCTTCATCCGTTCCAGTGATATCTTGGCCTGGTTGATCAATCGATTGGCGTTTAATCCGTTCAGAATAGGAATAGCAATCGAAACACCGTAGTTGTAGCCGTTCGTTCGTGTGAATTGCTGGGTTGCCGTACTGATGGGTGCTGCCGTTTCATTTCGGGTATAATTATAGCCGGAAGTCAAACTGATTACCGGAGATCGCGAAGCCTGGTTTTCCCGTAATGCAATCGTGGCGATTTCAATGTTCTTTTTCGCGGCCAGCAAAGTCTGGTTGGTGTTTTCAATGTCGGCCGTGATCTCTGCGATCGTGAGATTAAGATTGATGGGTATGGTATCTGAAATTTCAAATACATCTGGCAGGCCCATACCCAGCAAACCATTGAGTTGATCCTTTAATTGTTGAATCAGTGTCTCCTGCTGCAACGACAAAATCCTTTGCGCATTGTAGTCGACCTTCGCCTGCAATAATTCCGGTTTCCCACCAGTTCCTACTTGTAATTTTTTTTCGGCGAGTTTTACGCGCTCTTCATTCACACCAATTAATTCCTGAATCGCTTTGAGCTGTTGTTTTTGCCGGACGATATTGTAGTAATTGGTAATGACACTCGCCACGGAATTCATTATTTGATTTTTGATATTCACCTCGCCTAAATTGGCCAGCTCCTCAATTCGTTTTCGTGTGGCAAACATTTTAGTCCCATCAAAAATGGGCCATAACATCTGAAGTCCTGCATTCGGGTTGGTTAGCCTGATGCCGTAGTGCGGCGTCTCAACAGGTCTGGGGTTGTTGGAACTGGGAAAGGGAAGGTTATTCGAATTATTGACAATCTTAGTGTAGGACCCGTTTACATTCAACTGGGGCAGGAATGCACCATTGGCAAACCGATTATCATTAAATGCAGAAGCCGCTGTTGCCCGTTGAACAAGCACATCAAAATTTTTCTCAAGCGCCAATTCAACCGCTTCCTCTACCGACACCAATTGGGCCGCTGCCGAAAAGCTTATCGATAAAAATATCAAAATGTTAAGCGTGTGCTTCATATACTCATTCCTTGGGAGGCTGACCCAATTCGGCTTCAAATTCCATGTGTTTTCTTTTTCGGGATAGATAAGAGTAAATCGCTGGTATAACAAAGAGCGTCAGCACAAGAGAAAACATTATCCCTCCTACAATCACAACCCCCAAAGGCACACGGCTTGTTGAAGCCGCCCCCAGCGACAGCGCAAGGGGTAATGAACCCAATGACATAGCCAGACTCGTCATTAAAATCGGCCGCAGACGAAGGCGCGAAGCCACAATTACCGCTTCTATCTTCTCCAGCCCTTCTTCGCGCTTCTGGTTTGCAAATTCCACAATCAGAATACCATTTTTGGTTACCAACCCAATCAACATGATCATACCAATCTGCGAAAAGATGTTGATGGTTTGATGGAAAATAAATAACGAAATAAATGCTCCGCTGATGGCGAGCGGCACCGTCACCATAATCGTCAAGGGATCAATAAAACTTTCAAATTGTGCTGCCAGGATCAAGTAAATCAAAACCAGCGCAAGAATAAAAGCAAACGAGGTATTGCCAGCGCTTTCCGCAAAGTCGCGGGAGGTGCCGGATAAGGATGTGGTAAACGTATCATCCAATAATTTATCCGCAAATTCCTGCATCGCTTTGATGCCGTCACCCACCGTCTTGCCAGGGGCCAACCCTGCTGAAATCGTAGCTGATTTGTACCGGTTAAAATGGTAAAGCGATGGAGGCGTCGTTGATTCCTCAACACTTACGACATTGTCAATCGAGATCAATTGACCGGATGCGGTACGTACATAGAGCCGTTTGAGATCATCCGGATCATCACGATCGTCGCGGGAAACTTGTCCGATCACCTGATATTGCTTGCCTTCCCTTGTAAAATATCCAAATCGCAGATTGCTGTAGGCCAACTGCAATGTTTCCGATATGGCCTGAACGCTAATACCGAGTTGCGTGGCTTTAAGACGGTTAATCCTTACTTTCAACTCGGGCTTATTGAATTTCAAATCAACATCTACGCCTAACAACACTGGATTGCTATTCGCGGCTTCCAGAAACTTTGGCAGCACATCCTGGAGTTTATCAAAATTGTTATTCTGAATTACATATTGAACCGGTAAACCTCCCCGTCGGTTCACAGAAATGGTTTGTTCCTGAATAATAAATGCGCGGCCCTGCGTAAACCGGTTCATATTCCTGCTTACCATATCCACAATTTGTTGCTGCGACCGGTTCCGCTGATCAGGATCAACCAAAGAGACCCTAACGAAACCGGAGTTCACCGATCCTGAGCCGGCAAAACTGGGTGCGGTAACAGATAAATCGGAGGTGTATTCTTTCACCGAATCCATGACAAACTGCGAGAGGTTGTCAATGTATTTATCCATGTAATCATAGGATGTTCCTTCCGGAGCAGTAACGGCCAAACGGAATTGATTTCGATCTTCCATCGGCGCCAATTCCGACTGCATGTTGATCCCGATAAAATAAGCGGAAACTATACACGCAGCAATGATTACTAAAGACACCCACCTCACGCGCATAAAAGAGGTAAGTAGTTTTTGGTAGCGATTCTCCATTCCCGTGAAGAAGGGCTCGGTGAAATTGTAAAACCGGGATTTTTTCTTGTGGTCGCTGGTGAGTTTTACACTTAATACCGGAGTCAGGGTTAAGGACACAAAGCTTGATACCAGCACCGCCCCGGCAACCACGATTCCAAATTCACGAAACAACCGTCCTACAAAACCTTGAAGGAAAATGATCGGCAGAAACACAACGGCCAGCGTAATTGAAGTGGAAATGACCGCAAAATAAATTTCTTTTGATCCCTCCAATGCAGCCCTGTATTTGTTCATGCCTCCTTCCAGTTTCTTATAAATATTTTCTGTCACCACAATACCATCGTCCACAACCAGACCCGTGGCCAACACAATCCCCAACATGGTGAGTACATTGATTGAAAATCCAGCTAGGTACATGATAAAAAAAGAAGCCGCAAGGGAAACCGGAATATCAATCAATGGACGCAGGGCAATAATAAAATCACGGAAAAAAAGATATATTATGAAGACAACAAGCAAAATTGAAATCGTCAGCGTCTCTTCAACTTCAGATATCGACCGTTTGATAAACTTCGTTTGATCAAGGGCAATGTTCAATTTGATGTCTGCCGGAACCTCTTTCTTAAGTTGCTCATAGCGTTTGTAAAACTCATCGGAGATCGCCACATAATTAGCCCCCGGCAAGGGCACCAGGGCGAGGCCAACCATAGGAATTCGGCTTTCTTTCAAAATGGACTCCTCATTTTCTGGACCGAGCAGGGCCTGGCCGACATCTTTTAACCGAATGCCTCCGGTAGCGGTCGATTTGATAATGGCGTTGTTGAAGTCATCCTCAGAATACAAACGCCCAAAAGTCCTGACCGTTAGCTCTGTTGCATTACCAGCAATCTTCCCGGAGGGCAATTCAATATTTTCGCGGCTTATCCCCTGTTGAACATCGAGTGCAGTAAGTCCATAGGCACTCAGCTTGGAAGGATCAAGCCAAATCCGCATCGCATATTTCTTTTCACCCCAGATCTGGACGCTGCTAACTCCTTTGATCGTTTGAAGACGCTCAACCAAAACGTTGGTAGCATATTCTGTAAGCTGCAAGGGATTAAGCAAATTACTCTGCACAGTCATACTGATGATTGCATCGGCATTGGCATCAGCTTTGGCAACGGTCGGGGGCGACGGCAAATCCTGAGGCAATGATCGCACTGCTCCTGAAACTTTATCGCGTACATCATTTGCAGCCGATTCCAGATCTACACCCAGGTCAAATTCAATGTTAATGTTACTATTGCCCAAACTGGAGCTGGACGAAATATTTTTAATTCCAGCGATACCATTAATTGCTTTCTCCAGCGGCTCGGTAATCTGCGATTCAATAATGTCTGCATTCGCTCCGGGATAAGAGCACCGCACACTGATGTTAGGAGGGTCAATGGCAGGGTAATCGCGGATACCCAAAAAACGAAAACCAATTGCTCCGAACAATACGATCAGAATGTTCAATACAATTGCCAGCACCGGTCGTCTTAAGCTTAATTCGGATATGCTCATCGCCTTACTCTGTCAAATATTGATTTTTTCACTTGTAGGCGTCCACTTTCGTGACTAACAATCTGGCTTCAGGGCGCAGTCCCATCAAACCTGAAGTCACAATCGTATCACCGATATTAATTCCTTTCAAAATTTGTACATAAGTCGAATCACGAACGCCGGTCTCCACTACGGAAAATCGGGCAAGGCCATTTTTACAAATAACAACCAGTTTATTGCGCGCCTGCGGAATAATGGATTGCGTGGGGATCAACATGGCATTATCATTTTTCCCCAATTGAAGATTTACTTTTGCAAAAATGCCCGGCACCAGTTCTGCTTGAATTTCGTCGACCAGCGCTCTCACCTTCAACGTCCTTGTTGTTTGCTCTACGCTGCTTTCTGTGGCAATAACCGTTGCGTGGTGATACCCGCTACCCCCGTCGACCTTAAATTGAACGACATATCCTTTGTTCACATTCTTGGCGTACTTCTCTGGAACTGAAAACTCCAATTTGAGCTGCCTGTCCTGCCGGAGTACAGTTATAATATCATTGGCGGAAAGATAGGCGCCTAAACTCACGTTGCGTAACCCCACTCTACCTTCATAGGGAGCTCGGATTTGCATTTTAGCAATGGATATTTTTGTCGTCTCAATATCGGCTTTGAGATTTTCTACGTTCAGCGAACTCAGATCGTAGTCCGACTGACTGATCCCGCTGATTTTTAATAACTCGCGCTGCCGTTCCTCATTTTTTTCTGCGATTTGTAATTGAACTTCCAACTTCCTCAATTGTGCACGAAGATCCTGATCAAAAAGTCTGACGAGTATGGTTCCTTTTGGCACCACTGCACCTTCCGGAATATTCAATTGCACAACGCGCCCACTGACCTCCGCCCGAATCTGGGTCTCTTCAAAGGGTAGCAATGAACCGGGAACTTCCACATTGTCACTAATGGTGTGTGTTCCCACAATAAAACCACTGACCATCATAGCGCCGACGACACTTGGGCGTCCTGGTTCCTGCTTCCTGGATTGACAGGCAACTGCCAAGAGTATTAAAAATGTTAGTACTATTGCTCTCATTGATTTTTCTCAGACCGGTAAAGAAACCTTTTTCATTTGAATTCTCGGATAGCAGTACGGATGAATGGTAAAAATGTGGTTTGAAACTAATTCATTCCAACAAAACGTTCGTGCAGTCTAAGAACCTGGGGTATTACTAAACTGTTTTCATCGTTGACAATAACAAAGTCGGCACGTCTCACTTTTTCTTCTTGCGTCATCTGGTTGGCAATGATATTTTCTATCTCTTTTTCTGTTCGATGCGTATCCCGCAGCTTGACTCGCTTAGTCCGGAGGTCTTCCGGTGCCGAAATTACGACCACCGCATTCATGCCGTGCGAAGAATCTGCTTCAAAAATCAGTGCGGCTTCCTTAATAACATAAGATTTATCCGGGAAGCCTCCAACCCAATTGGCGTAATCCGTCAGAACGCGCGGATGAACGATGTAGTTTAGTTTTTCCAGTTGCGCTGGATTTTCGAAAACGCTGTTGGCCAAATACTTTCTATTGATTGTGCCTTCCGGGAAGTATGCTTGTGATCCAAATTCTTTTTGGATTTGCGCAACCAAAAGCGGGTCGGTAACCATAAGGTCTCTCGCTTTATTATCTGCATTATAAACGGGTACACCCAAGCATTGAAAAATTCTGCAGATCAAACTCTTGCCTGATCCTATTCCTCCCGTAATGCCAATTTGCAGAGGTCGTTTCATCTGGACTGAATTCTTAATATAATCTAAGCCGGACCGAATCCGCCCTGACCAAAGTGGCATAGGGTGGAAGTCCTACAATCGTAGGAAGGGCTTTTCTTGGTCCACTTCGGGTATCCCTTAAGTCGAGCACTGCCTTGACATTGGATACCCCTTGTCCAAAATCATTCTGCCTGTTCTTTGGTATCTGTACCCAACACAAAATGCTGTCTTTTCCGAGATTGACCCGCGCCGCCATAGGTGTATTAATCAATTCCAATTTCAATTTCTGTTCTACTTCGATTACTTCCCCCACTTCAAAGATGACTTCCACCACAGGAGGGTTCCTCCGGACGGATTCATTATCCGGAATTTCTACTTCCATTTGTTCACGAAAATTGGCACTCAGTTTCTTTTCAGCCAAATTCACCATAATAGAATCTGGCAGTTTTTCAAGAAGACTTCTTGGGCCCTGAAGCTGGATTGAATCCGGGAGAACGACAATAGGACTTGTCCGCCCATAATTTTTCTTAAAGGTAATATCGGTCATGTTGATCACTACCTTTATCATGACTGAATCTCTGGGCTCTATAAATAGATAAAGCGTGTCGGTAACAATGTGGTTGACCTTCAAATTTCCCAACTGACTCGCCAACAACGGCGGCAAGGTACTCCCCACTAGTCTTCTGGTTTCCACAGGACGTTCCAGCGGAATCATCAGTGTCGGCAATTTTAAACCCAGGTTTTTACGCAATAGGTCCCAACCCTTTCCGCTTACATTGACATAAACCTCATGCGGAAGTGGTTTTGAGGAAGCAAATTTCTTTTGATCAAATTCGAACTGCAGCGGAAAACGGATATTGGTTGCGTAGTTCTTATTCAACGCATTAAAAAACCAAAAGACCGTGGCGGCTAAAAAGCACAGCGACACGGCCTTCCAATTGGTGCGGTTAAATCGAAACAGGTTGTTAAGGACCCGAAAGAAGCTCACATCTTTTATTTCTCTTTCTTCCCGAATGCGGTTTTGGTGGATTCCATCGATACTGCGGACTTGGACATTTTTATTCTTCCGCCGCGTTCAACTTCCAGGACGATCGTATCGCCTTCAATTTCCGCCACGCGTCCGTACATTCCCCCAATGGTTACAACGTCTTCGCCTTTCTTGATTTCCTCAATAAATTTTTTCTGCTCTTTGGCCTTCCTCTGCTGTGGCCGGATCATAAAAAAATAAAACACTCCAATGATCGCTACCATAAAGACAATCGAGGTCCAATTGCTGCCCGGTGCTGCTTGCAATAAAATTGAATACATAAATCTTATATTTTAGAGGTGCAAGTTATCCATTAAAACAAACATCGCCAAAAACAGAACACCGTGCTTGCTCTTCTGATGTCAATTCGGAAATTCTCTAAGGATCTGCAAAAAATGGGATAAAAAAAGCCAACCCTTACTGAGTCAGCTTTCCTTCAAACTTAATAATTCAATTACTTCACAGGCCCATTTGCTCCAGTGGCTTTTGGCGTGACCATCGCCTTGAAATGCAGTGTGGTGGCTTTTGGCCAGGTATTGGCGGTCACGGTAATGCTTTTGTTTTGAACGCCTGATTTTCCGTTGGTGTCAAACTCGGCCTTGACAAAACCGGCTCCGCCCACGGGAATGGGTTCTTTTGACCATTCCGGAACAGTGCAACCGCATGAAGGCTGAGCGTTTTGTATGATCAGGGGTGCCTGTCCATTGTTTTTAAATTTGTAGGTGTAGGAAACTTTCTGCCCTTCATTAACACTCCCAAAATCATGGTCAACATTTTCAAATTCAGCCACGGGAAGAGGGCCTACAGGTTTTTCTTCCGGGGCAGTGGTGGTGGGTGTAGCAGGGACAGGCGCGGCTATGCCCGCTTTATTGCCTTCCACCTGGGCCAGGCGACTCTCCAATTCTGCAATTTTTTTTTCAGCCGCGCGGTCGCGGCAACTCACTGTCATGGCAACCAGGGCAACGATCATCAGGCGATATACGGTCTTCATATTATCTTAATTTTATTAGTCTGCTTCTCCAAATTCTAAAAACGCACGCTCAAGCTTTCAAATCCAATCCCAAAATTAATCCCTTGAATATAATTTCCTACGAACTTCTTCTTCCTTTAACAATTCGTTAACTCTTTTTATCTCCCCGGATTTGGGCCAATAATTCGTCCACATCTTCCAACAGGCGTTCTGCCTTGTTTTTTGCTTCAGAAACTACTTTTTGGCCTTGTGATTTTGCCTCCGACGTAAGGGGTGATTCCTTTCCGGTGACCAGATCATCCAACAATTGCTCAAGCATTTTTTTGTATTTATCCAGGCGAAAAGAAAGTTTTTCGCGCGTTGCGGAGCCTTTGTCAGGAGCATACAGAATTCCAAGTATGGCGCCAATTGCGGCCCCCGATAAAAATGCGAACAAGGCATTACTTCCTTTCTTACTCATAACTTCAAATTTAGGATCATAAAGATACAATTTTGGCGAATTTTAATAAAATCGTGCCCTTTACTTATTATCAATCAAGCCTCTTCCGCTTTTCTTCATAGCCCCTGAACTCATCAACTCCTTAGCAATGACATCCAGGATGCCGTTAACGAACTGGCGGCTCTTGGGCGTACTGTAATTCTTCGCGAGTTCGATGTATTCATTGATGCTCACCTTTACAGGGATGTGTGAAAACGTAATTAATTCTGTAATGGCCATTTCCAAAATGATCCTGTCGGTCAGGGGCAGGCGGTCCACTTCCCAATTCTTAGTGTTCCTGGCAATGAGTTGTTTGTATTGTTCATCCAACCCAATCACGCCAGAAAACAGAATCCCCATGAATTTCCGGTCGTCTTCCCAATCCAAGGAAAGCTTTTGTAACTCAATGGCCGGGGAATCTTCGCTCCACGACTTAATCGTTTTCTCCACGAGGCTCTTAACAATGTCCTGGTCCTCAGTCCAATGCAGGTCTTCTTCTTCGAAATGGCTATTGATGGGCCCATCGCCCAAAATCAATTTGCGCACCAGATGCTTAACAATAAACTTTTGCTCTTCGATTGAAGGCGATTTTTGTTGAATGAATTTTTGAAATTCCGCATCTGTTTTGATCACATCACGAAACCAACTGCGGACTTTGTCCATTCGGTTATGCCATCCAAAATTGCTTTTCAAAAGCAGTTTTCTTAATTCAGAATTGCCTGTGATAGCTTCGATCCAGCAGTTATGAACAAAATTTTTGTAGTCTGATCTTTTATCGTTGACTGCCGTCTCCGCCAAAGCGGTTAATAATCCCAGAACGGAAAAGTAAAGCTCGTTGATTTTCTCTACCTCTAGGACCATGTTTTTGCTAAAAGATTGGAAATCCTTTTTCACCTCCTTGTGATAAACGATTAACGATGCCTTCACTGCCTGATTCACAACGTCGTCGGGCCCATCGGGTGCGTTCGGATTACTGAATTTCGTGTCCAATAACTGGCGCGCCTGTTTTCGACGGCCTTTTAGAAGTTCTTTGTCCTGAACTTCCATGGAATTAAGATCGGGTTCGAAATACGCTTCGATCTGATCGAGGGCGAGTTCGTAGTTGGCTTCCTTACATTGCTCAAAGGCAAACAGACTTTGCATGATTTTGATGCGGAGGGTGCGTCGGTTGAGCATATTTTAAAGAACGATCAGATCCGCGTGCAAATTACAAGGAATGCAGTAAAAAGCGAAAGCTAATTTGAACAATAGCGCTGTATCTTTGCTTTTATATAAGGATAGATGAATTGAACCAAACCCTCAGGCTTTCGTTTCTACAACGTCACACTCTGCCTATAGATTGCACATGCCTGATCCATCTTGAATTTTGATCTCAAATGTTGAATTAAACGCATGAAAGAACTCAAATACCTGAATAAATATCTTCTCCAATATAAGTGGCACCTGATATGGGGATTTGTCTTCATCCTGATTTCCAATGTTTTTCAAATTGTTCCCGCACCCCTGGTTCGTTATTCCATTGACCTGGTGGTGGACAACATTCTGGTATACCAGTCGCTGGGAAAGACCGGATTGCAGGCGAATTTTTTTGATGTCGTGGCCAAGGGGATATTAATCTATGCCGTTCTGATCCTCCTCGCCGCCCTACTACGCGGCATATTTCTCTATTATGTCCGCCAGACTTTAATTGTCATGAGTCGTCTGGTGGAATATGATCTCAAGAATGAAATCTTTGCACACTATCAAACCTTACCGCTCAGTTTCTACCGGCGTAACAACACTGGCGACTTAATGAATCGGATCTCTGAAGACGTCGGCCGGGTGCGGATGTACCTCGGCCCTTCCATTATGTATGGACTGACGTTACTCTCGTTGATGGTGATGCTCATCCCGGTCATGTTCAGCATCAGCCCCACACTTACCTTGTATTCACTCATCCCTTTGCCGCTGCTTTCGATCAGTATTTTTTATGTGAACAATATTATTGAAAGGAGATCCGAAGAGATCCAAAAAAGTCAGTCACGGTTAAGCACTTTTGTGCAAGAGGCCTTTTCGGGAATCCGTGTCCTCAAATCTTTTACCCGGGAAAAAGAATCGGTAGAGAACTTTTCGCGTGAAAGCAATGAATACAAAAAGCAATCGCTGAAACTTACCCGGGTCCAGTCCCTCTTTTTTCCATTGGTAATGGGACTCGTAGGACTCAGCACAATTTTGACGGTTTATGCAGGCAGTGTAGAGGTGATCAAAGGCAATCTCACTTACGGAAACATCGCTGAGTTTATCATTTATGTCAATATGCTTACCTGGCCTGTAACGTTACTGGGATGGACCAGCAGCCAGGTGCAACGTGCTGAAGCTTCTCAAAAACGCATTAATGAATTTCTAAAAAACAAGACAGACATTGTTTCGGAGAAAAACATATCCCGGAAAATCGCAGGCAGGATCGAATTCAAAAATGTTTCTTTTACTTATCCCGACACCGGAATCAGAGCCTTAAAAAATCTTTCATTTGAAATCGATCCAGGTGAGTCGCTGGCCATAATCGGCACTACTGGTTCCGGGAAAAGTACGATTGCAAACCTGATCGGAAGGCTTTACGATGTAACCGGGGGTGAGGTAAAAATCGATGATATCCCTATCCGTGATTATTCGCTTATCAGCCTGCGCAACCAGATTGGAGTCGTCCCGCAGGATGTGTTTTTGTTTAGCGACACGATTTATAACAACATCGCGTTTGGTCTTACTGAGGCAGACGAAACAAAAATTATTCAGTCCGCCCGTGACGCTGACGTTTATGAAAATATCATGGAGTTTCCACAAGGTTTTAACACGCGTGTTGGTGAACGCGGGATTACCCTCTCCGGTGGGCAGAAGCAACGGGTTTCCATTGCCAGGGCGATTGTTCGTGAACCAAAAATTCTGATGCTCGATGATGCCCTCTCGGCAGTAGACACCAAAACTGAAAACACCATTCTCAACAGCATGAAGAAAATTATGAGGGGGCGTACCACGATTATCATTTCGCACCGTGTTTCTTCGGCCAAACTGGCAAACAAGATTATTGTTCTGGATGATGGCGTAAAAGTGGAAGAAGGAACCCATGAACAGTTGCTGGCCCATGATGGTGTTTATCACGATCTATATGAGAAACAAATGCTGGCGGATGAAACCGTGAGCTAGCGCTGTGGCTAAAAAATATAACGGAGCCCCACACCTCCTTGAAAACGTTGGTATCCTGGATCAAGGAGCGCATCGGTAAACCATTCCACTTCAATAAATGCGGAAATGGGAAGTGTAAAATAAGAATATTCGAATCCAACAATTGCCACGGGTCCATAAGTAAACCGGTTTGCCTTCAGCTTGCCCAATTTGCTTTCAATGTTTCCATTCTCATAGAGGTAATCATACTGCAAATGGGTATTTCGCCACTGCCAGCCGAGCCCTGTATAAAACTGCAAACCCTGCGCTAATTTTTCGGCGTTCCATTGATACAGAAACTTGGCCTCTAAAAACCAATCGTTCAGTGCTGTATGCGCGAGATATTTAATTGTCTTGCCATTATTTAATGAATCACTGCCCGGCAAATAACTATTAAAGACACTGCGATAATAGCGATTGTAGAGTCCGCTAGCTGCTTTTCCGGCATCCGCGGCAAATGCCCAATGCTTGCTAGGATAATATTTATATGTCAGTGCAAAGGGATCGCCCAACTTTAATCCAATGCCTTGATAAGGATATTTGCTCTCCAAAAAAATAGGACACATGATTAACGCCTTACTGCGCGAAACCCTGGGAACGTGAAAGCGTAAGCTTTTAGAACTTTTAGATTGTGCATAGGAGCCTTCACATCCAAGAAGTAGGATCACGACCACGACGATAAGTTTAGGCAACCGCATTAGAGCAAATATAGCTTTTTTGCGCTTATTGTGAGGTGACCGGACCGAAATTAGGGGACGATCGTCATACGACTTCTTTGTATTGCATTTTATGGAGTTGAGTGTAAAGTCCCTCCATAGCCAAGAGCTCTTCATGCCGGCCCACTTCCTTGATTTCACCTTTATCCAGAAGGATGATTTTATCCGCCTTTTGTATTGTGGAAAGTCGATGGGCAATAACAATGGATGTTCGGTTGGTCATCATTTTTTCAATCGCCTCCTGAATCATTTCCTCCGTCTCGTGATCAACCGATGAGGTGGCCTCATCGAGTACCAGAATCCGGGGATCATATACCATTGCCCGGATAAAGGAAAGCAATTGCCGCTGGCCGACGGAAAGCGTTGCGCCCCGCTCCATCACATTGTAATCCAACCCCCCCGGAAGTCGCTCAATAAATTTTCTTGCGCCGACAAGATCCGCAGCGTGAAGAATCATTTCTTCGGTTACTTCATCGTTGCCGAGTGTGATATTGTACCGGATCGTGTCTGAAAATAAAAAGACATCCTGAAGTACTATCCCGATATTCTTTCGCAGTGACGTCAGATCAAATTCCTTGATATCAACGCCATCAATCTTTATGCTACCACGTTGAATTTCATAAAAGCGATTGAGCAGATTGATAATGGAAGACTTTCCGGCCCCCGTGGCTCCTACCAATGCGATTGTTTCTCCCGGTTTAATATCCAGATTGATATCCTTCAATACATAATCAGCATCGTTGTAGGCAAACCAAACGTGTTCAAATGAGACTTCTCCCTTCACAGCTTCGGGTCGGTGTTCTCCGTTGGCCACCAAATGTTCCTGATCGTCGAGCAAATTAATGATGCGGGAGGAACTAACAATCCCCATTTGTAATGTATTGTACCGGTCAGCGATCATCCGAATAGGGCGAAAAAACATCTGTATGTACATTATGAAAGCCGTAAGCGTGCCAACCGTGATTCCTGTTTCTGCAAAGTTCAATACGCCCCTGGTGCCATACCAAACCAGTAAACCTATCCCCATCGCTGCAATAATTTCGGCCACGGGAAAATAAACTGAATAATAAAGTACCGACTTCAGGTGTGCCCCCCGGTGTTCGCGGTTTATATCATTGAATTTATCATATTCCCGTTGTTCGTTCCCAAAAATCTGAACGATGTTCATTCCGGTAATGTGTTCTTGCACAAAAGAATTCAGGTTGGAAACCGCATTGCGAACATCATTGAATGCTACCTTAATTTTTTCTTTAAAGACATACGTGGCTATTATCATTAATGGAATGGTCGACAGGCTAACCAGCGCCATCCGCCAATCGGTAAAAAACATAAATCCCAGGATGAATACAATTTGAAGCAAATCACCCGCCATGGCGGCCAATCCTTCACTAAAAACATCATCTAAAGTTTCTACGTCTGAAATCGTTCGGGTCACCAATCTTCCGATCGGTGTCTTGTCGAAAAACCGAACGCGCAAACTCACCAGGTGTGCGTATAGCTTTATGCGGATATCCCGAATTACATATTGTCCGATCCTCCCGGACAAGTAGGTATGAACATATTGAAGCACCGATTGAACGATCAATGAAACCAGCAGAAGCATCATCACATTCACCATAGCTCCATAATTTCCAAAGGCTACATGCTTATCCAGCGTATACTGAATAAGCCAAACCCTGGCTGGTCCCAGGAAACCCAGTACGAAGGTTAAAACGATGACGACGTAGAACTTTCCTTTATACGGTTTTACGAACTGAAGAATACGCTTCAGAACACTGAAGTCGATGATGTTGCCGCTGCTAACCTTTTCTTTCTCCACCGCTGATTATACAAATATTTTCTTTGGGTACTTCACTTTTATCAAATACAAACCCTCTGGCGGTACATTCATGCCTGCTTTTTTCCGGTCTCTGCTGTGGATGATTTCCTGAAATTCTTTTACGGAAATTTTTCCAGTACCCACATCCAATAACGTTCCTACAATTGCCCTTACCATTCCACGCAGAAAACGGTTAGCAGCAATCCTGTAAACCAGCAATTCTCCCGTTTGATTCCACTGCGACTGCTTAATCTCACAAATAAAATGATTTACATCGGTTTTGACCTTGCTAAAGCATTGAAAGTCATGAACACCCTGTATTAACGAAGCGGCACGGTTCATGGTTGGCACATCCAGATCACGAAAGAAATAATAAGCGTGTTGGGTAAGAAACGGATTTTTTACCCGGGTGATCCTGTACTCATAGCCACGATGTCGGGCATCGTAACGGGCATGGGCTTCCGGTTTTACCTTCAATATGTTCTTAATGACAATGTCCTTTGGTAAGAATGCATTCAGACGTTGAAGCAACTGATCGCGATCAATCTCTTTTTTGATGTCGGCATGAAAAAATTGCTGAAGACAATGCACGCCGGTATCCGTTCTCCCGCTTCCCAAAATACTGATCTTCTCCCGCAACAATTTACTTAACGCGTTTTCCACCACTTCCTGCACTCCCATCGCGTTATCCTGGTTCTGCCAACCATGATAATTCGTGCCGTTGTAGCTGATTTCGAAAAAGAAACGCATAAATCAATAGAAATTAAAACGGAGAATTAGTAGTTGTGTTTGACGTTACCGTGAGTTATTGATTGTAGTAAAAAGGTAAATTCCTAATACAAATTGATGAGCCTTTTGCAAAACAACTAATTCTTTAAAACCTCTTAATGGCCCATAAATATTTATTACTTCTCTCTTCTCAACTTCTCTCATAAACAATCGCAGCCCCTTGTCCAACTCCAATGCACATCGTCGCCAATCCAAATCTCACATTTCTTTTTTGCATTTCATGAAGGAGTGTGGCACTAATTCGGACGCCACTGCAGCCAAGCGGATGCCCGATCGCAATGGCACCCCCATTTACGTTGACGATTTCCGGATTGAGATCAAGATCCCGTATGCAAGCAATGGATTGAGCGGCAAAGGCTTCATTCAATTCCACCAGGCCGATATCAGAAACAGTCAGGCCAGCGCGCTTCAATGCTTTCAGGGATGCGGGCACAGGCCCAATACCCATGTAGGCCGGATCAACACCAGCGATGGCCATAGAAACAACGCGCGCAAGTGGCTTGCGATTTATTTTTTTAAGAGCCTCCTCATTAACAACAAGACAGGCCGCTGCCCCATCATTAATCCCCGAAGAATTGCCCGCCGTCACGGTTCCATTTTCTTTGAAGGCAGATTTGAGTCCCGCCAGTTTTTCCAGCGAAGTGTCGCGTGGGTACTCATCTTTTTCAAAAAAGATTGTCTCTTTGCCCTTTTGAACGTGAACCAACACCAATTCCTCTTTGAACTTTCCGGCCTGGTGTGCTTTTGCGTATTTATTCTGAGAAGCCAGGCCAAAATGGTCCTGTTCGATACGATTAATTTTCCACTTTTCCGCAACGTTCTCCGCCGTTTCTCCCATTGAAAAGGGATGATATATTTTGGCTAACTTCGGATTGGTAAAGCGCCACCCCAGAGTAGTATCAAAAATTTCTGCTTTGCGTGAAAAAGGCTCTTCGCTTTTGCTCATAACAAACGGGGCCCGACTCATGTTTTCGACACCTCCTGCAAGATAAATTTCACCTTCACCCTGCATAACCCCCCTTGAAGCATCCATGATCGCCTGCAACCCCGAAGCACAAAGTCTGTTCACCGTAACACCGCCAATGTTGGTTGGCAGACCCGCCAGCAATAACGCCATGCGCGCTACATTTCGATTATCTTCCCCCGATTGGTTTGCGGCTCCAAAGATTACATCTTCAATCCATGCAGCATCAACATCGGCATTGCGTTCCAGCAATTTCTTAATCACATGCGCAGCCAGATCATCTGGTCGTACCGATGCCAGTGTGCCTCCATATTTTCCAATGGGGGTCCGAAGGATGTCCAGGATGTAGGCAGTTTTCATACTGTTTGGAAAATCAGCGTCAGCAAGCGTGACATTTTTGCTTAGTTTTGCAATGCAAAGTTAAATTAACCCGCGTATGTGGCAAAGGATTCAATCTGTGTTTCTGGGTATTGCTATTCTGAGTTTGATCTTTGGACTGATTTATCCGGTGTGGAGCGGTTTGAGCGATGAAATTGATTACAAACTTTACCCCATTTATTTCCTCATCAAACAACATGGGCAAAATGGGCAAGTCACAATGAGCACTTATTTTCCATATTGCATCACGGCGATCCTCATGGTTGCCGCAATGACCATCGCGATTATGGAATTCCGACGGTTTGATAACCGGCTGCTTCAGGTAAAATTGGGGACGCTCAATTCACTGATCCTTGCTGGAGTCATGATTTGTGATGTTCTCTTTTCAAATCAAATGACTAAAGCATATAGTATTCCGTGGAAATATGATCTTAGCTTATACCTCACTTTTTTAGCCATTGCCTGCAATTGGCTGGCGGTCCGTTTCATCCGCAGGGATGAAAAAATGGTAAGGGACGCTGACCGAATAAGATAAACTGAAAATCAATTGTGAGTTGCAAATTTTGTTTCTATGGCTCAAATTCATCTTGGCGCTGATCCCGTAAATACAAATGGAGAACTTCCTGCCGTAGGTTCAAAGGCCCCCGAATTTACACTCACCGGAAATGATCTGAAAAATCTAAGTTTGAAATCATTTTCCGGAAAGAATGTGGTGCTGAACATTTTTCCAAGCATTGACACACGCGTGTGCGCCATCTCCGTTCGTGAATTTAACAAACGGGCCACGTCTCTTAATGGTACCATTGTCTTGTGCGTTTCGAAAGATCTTCCCTTTGCGATGAAACGTTTTTGCGGCGCCGAAGGAATCGATAAAGTCGTAACGCTTTCGGATTTCAGGAACAAAGAATTTACAAAAGCCTATGGCGTAGAGATGCTCGATGGCAGAATGGCCGGACTGATGGCGCGCGCGATTGTGGTAATCGACAAAAATGGAAATGTAAAGTACAACGAACTGGTGCCTGTAATCGGACAAGAGCCGAATTATGATGCGGCATTAACCCAACTTGGTTAATTTTCGCCCATAAAGGGGGGCGAAATAATTTTGAAAGGTTGAATGCATTGATTTCGGGGGGTTTTTATTGAAAATATTAAATGTAGTCCCCCATAGAATTGGTTAATTGATTTTCTGGTTTATCTTTGCGCCATGTTTTTAAAAAAGGTAGTTAAAGATAATAAAACAGAAAAAAAGTATGTCTACTACCGGCTCTGTGAAAGCATTCGCATCGGTGATAAAACAAGGCATACTATTCTTTTGAATTTAGGGGCCTTACCAGGCTTAGAGGAAACGGAACGCAAAATGTTAGCCAACAGAATTGAGGCGCTCTATCAGGGACACACTACTTTTCTTGATCAGACACCTGATAAAGTTGAACAACTGGCACGTAAATTTTACACGTTGTTGCGCGAAAAAAACAAGCAACCGGTTGCATCGACCAACACCCTTACAGACACTAAAAAAAGGCAGGAAAGTCTACCGGCAGCTACCGACATACAGCGGGTAGATATAAACACCCTACAGCACGATGAAGTGCGGGAAATAGGGGCAGAACACTTGTGTTTGCAAGCTATCGAGGAGTTAAATCTTCCTTCCTTTTTGCAAAGACTTAATTGGAGCAAAGAAAAAATTAACATGGCCTTGACTCATCTTGTCAGTAGAGCCGTCTATCCGGCATCAGAACATAAAACAGCACAATGGATAGCCAGTAATTCAGGGATAAAAGAACTTTTATTTAAGGAAAAGAAAAACATCAGCTACCAGCAATTATATAAACTCAGCAAGGCATTATATGCGGAAAAAGAAACTGTAGAAAAACACTTATCCACCAAGACCAATGAGTTGTTTGACCTGCACGATAAAATCATTCTCTACGATCTTACCAACACTTATTTTGAAGGGCGCAAGCAAGCAAGTACACTTGCCCAGTTCGGGCGCAGCAAGGAAAAACGAAGCGATGCCAAACTCGTATCCTTAGCGTTAGTGGTAAATGCCGAAGGCTTTGTGAAGTATAGTAAAATATACCAAGGCAATATCGCTGAACCACAGACCTTGGTAGCCACAGTAGAAGCATTGTCTAAAAACACCGCTTACGCTGATCGCAAACCAATAGTGGTGATAGATGCGGGCATCGCTACAGAGGAAAACTTACTTTTTCTAAAACAGAATGGCTATCCATACTTATGCGTGACACGCAGTAAACTCAAAGATTATAAACCGGCCCAAGGCGCTGATCAAAGCACCACCATAGCCGATAGCAGAGGCAATAAGATTCATCTGCAAAAAGTGGTAAAAGAAGATACCCAAGATCAGTTTATGTACATACACAGCGAAATGAAAGCTGTAAAAGAAGCTGCTATGGGTGTCCATTTTTCAACGCGCTATGAAGATGAACTTACACGTTTAGCTAAATCAATACAAGGCAAAGGAGGCGTTAAAAACAGTGCTAAAGTACAGGAGCGTTTGGGCCGGATAAAAGAACGCTATCCATCCGCCAATAAGCATTACGAGATTTCTATCAAAGACAAAAACAACGTTGCTACTGAGTTAACATTCAAAGGTAAAGGAGTTAAAACGACTTCAACAGATGGTGTATATTTTATACGCACCTCCCTGCCCGACATAGACGAAAAAAAAATGTGGGATATTTACAACACCCTTACCGAAGTTGAAGCCGCCTTCCGTACCCTGAAAACCGACCTGAGCCTACGCCCGGTGTTCCATCAAAAAGATGAAAGCGCAGAGGCACACCTGCATTTAGGCATACTGGCATATACCGTAGTAAACACCATACGCTACAAACTAAAACAACAAAACATAAATCATGATTGGAAAAATATTGTTCGCATTATGAATACACAAAAATTGGTAAGCACCAGCTTCAAAAGAGAGAATGGTCAAATGATGATGATCAAAAAATGCAGTCAACCCAATAGTGAAGCAACCGCCATATACCAGGCGATGAATTACAAACAAATGCCCTTTGCAATGAAAAAGTTTGTGTTCCCCCATTAAAAAAATGTCCCCACTCAATTACCTCTCTTACAGTGCTTTATAATTTTAAAGTACCAAGTTGGGTTAAGCGCAATCTAGTCTGAAACCACTATGCGGCATGGGTAAATTGTAAATGATCAGACATGAATCACCCTGGAAGTCCAATTCAAAGACTCAACATGATGTTGTTTATGAAGAACCTCGCGATAATATCCTTCTTCCTTCTTTTATGCCTCACCCTTGAGGCACAAACTAAAACGAGCTATTATGTTGTGGCCGATCGTGTGTTCGACGGTGAAGTAATGCACGAAGGCTGGGTTGTTCTGGTAGAAAATGATAGAATCGTCGCCGCAGGGCCAAAAGAAAAAATACAAGAACCGGCTGGGGCTATACGAATTAATAAGCCCAATTGCACGCTCCTGCCTGGATTGATTGAAGGACACGCCCATCTGTTTCTGTATCCTTATAACATCACCGACTGGGACACACAGGTGCTCAAGGAATCAGACTCGTATCGGACCGCACGTGCGACAATGCACGCGAAAAACACATTGATGGCTGGCTTCACCACCGTTCGTGATCTGGGTACCGAAGGTGCCGGATATTCTGATGTTGCTTTGAAACGTGCAATCAATGAAGGCTTGATTCCGGGTCCTCGTTTACTGGTTGCCGGAAGAGCTATTGTTGCAACCGGATCATACGGACCAAAAGGATATGATACGGATATGAGCATTATGTCGGGGGCCGAGGCTGCAGATGGACCCAACCTGATCCGTGTGGTGCGCGATCAAATCGGTAAAGGCGCTGATTTAATCAAAGTCTATGCCGATTATTATTGGGGTCCTAACGAAGAAAATCAACCTACTTTCTCGGTTGAAGAATTAAAAATGATCGTTGAAACAACACGACGAAGCGGGCGTCCTACCGTGGCCCATGCCGTCACAAAAGAAGCTATCCAAAATGCGGTTTTGGCCGGTGTGGAAACCATAGAACATGGGGACTTTATTGATCTCGAGACCGGCAAGCTGATGAAAGACCATCACGTCACCTATATTCCCACACTGGCTGTTGTGGAGTCTGTAGAGCGATATCACGGCTGGACCAAAGGGAAAGATCCTGAACCAAAAAAAGTGACCAACAAGAAAAAAAGTTTTAAAGAGGCTATGTACTCGGGGGTAACGATTGGCATGGGCGGTGATGTGGGGGTATTTCCCCATGGAGAAAATGTTTTGGAGATGGAACTTATGGTAGAGTATGGAATGAGTACAGTTGACGTGCTGAAAGCGGCAACCAGTGTCAACGCGCTCGCGTTCCATCTCGACAATTTAGTAGGTACTATCCGGGAAGGGTTGAAAGCTGATCTCGTAATGGTGACAGGAGATCCGGTTAAAAATATTTCCAACTTGAGAAAGGTAAAGTGGGTGATGAAAGATGGCGTTGTTTATCGCGATGAGAAGTGAGTGAAATTAGCACGGTTTGTGTAAATAAATATTTCGTCATACCGAAGAAAATTTGTAAACTTAATATCTCATTTTAACCCGGAGTCATGAATCGCAAACAAGCACTCAAAACAATAGCCCTCGGCGCAGGAAGCGCACTCACAGTTTCCACCTTTACGAACGCCATGAAGACCAGCAACCCCCCCTCGCTCAAGGGCAACATCAACCATTCCGTTTGTCAATGGTGCTATTCTTCCATTCCACTTGAGGAACTCGCCCGCTCCGCCAAAGAAATGGGTTTGAAGTCGGTTGAGTTGCTCAAGCCTGAAGAGTGGCCTGTCGTTCAGAAACATGGCCTCACCTGCGCCATGGCTTATGCCAGCAGCTTTGGCCTGACCAAAGGATTCAATGACCCTACAATTCATGATGGGCTCTTGAAAGATTATGCGCTCAACATTCCCAAAGCAGCCGATGCAGGACTGAAGAACGTAATTTGCTTTAGTGGCAATGCAAACGGATTGAGCCGTGACCAAGGTCTTGAAAATTGCGCAAAGGGTTTGGAACCCGTCTTAAAAATAGCAGCACGGTACAACATCACCGTGTGTATGGAACTGCTCAATAGCAAAGTGGATCATAAAGATCAACAATGTGATCGCACAGAATGGGGTGTTAAACTTTGCGAAAAAATAGGCTTGGAGAGTTTCAAGTTGCTCTACGACATTTACCACATGCAAATCATGGAGGGTGATGTGATTGCGACGATAACAAAATACGCTAAATACATCGCGCACTACCATACCGGGGGCGTACCCGGACGTCATGAAATTGATGAAACCCAGGAGCTTTTTTATCCGGCCATTATGCGCGCCATCGTCAAAACCGGTTACAAAGGATTTGTCGCCCAGGAATTTATTCCAAGCAAAACCGACAAGCTGGAGTCGCTTAAGGCGGGGGTTTTGATTTGTGATGTTT
>JAYVXP010000194.1:0-36336 GCA_043785125.1 Bacteroidia bacterium | reverse complement strand
TGATTTTGGCCAACTCATCCTTGGTGGGAGTCAGTGAAATTTTTGCTGTTTTGGCGAGAACTTCCTTCCACTCAGAACTCAATCCATCCCACCACGCTCTCATATCCTCCGTGTCGAAAACGACCAACACCTTTGGGTTGGCTGCCATGAATGCATCCGCAATGCTTGCATTGATGACGGTTTTGTCACAATAAATCTTTTCCAGCCGGGTAAGCCTGATAAGTGGATGTAAATCGGAAATCTTAGTATAGTTGGCATGTAAAACGGTAAGGCTTTCAAGATGACTTAATGCATCGATGCTCGCTGTATGTGTGCTGTCCAAATCCAATGTGATTAAATTCTTCAGCCCTCCGATCGGATTTACATTCTCGATAAGCGTAGAAGAGACATTCAACGTGGTAAGTTGTTCCAGATTTTCAATAGGGGACAGGTTTGAAACGCGGGTGCCCTTTAGGTTTAACCCGACCAGTTCTACTAAATTATGGAGCGGCGTTAAATCAACTACATTTGTTGTGCTCACATCAAGAGTTTGAAGTTTTGGCATTTTTTGAATCACAGTAAGGTCGCTGACTGCTGTATGACTTAAGTTGAGTTTTACCAATTTATCAGAATACTTTAACACGGAAAGGTCCTGAATTTTTGTATTGGACAGGTTTAGTTCAACTAATTCTGTGAGATTTCGGATTGGGCTTAAGTCGCCAATGTTTGTTTTGGAAAGGTTGAGCGACTTCAAAGCTGTAAGCTTTGCGAGGGGCTCAATGTTTTGTATGGTTTGGTTATTATTCAAGTCCAGCGTCTCTATCGAGGAGATAATTTTTAATTGATCAAGTGATAAACTATCGGTATCACTCACTGCCGCAGCCGGTAATTTTTCCTTTAAAACGGTATGCCATGCCAATGACAATTGATTCCACCAATTCATCAAGGCATCTTTTTCGTTAAATTCGTGGGTGTAAATGCTCGCAATCCGCAGATCCTGATCGTCGGGGTTATAATTGATTTCAATGTACCGTGGAAGGGTGTTGTTGATGGCCTTTCCTTCAGCTGTTGTCCCTTTGAGATTTCGTTTCAGGGTAACTTTATAGAAAAGCTTGTTGTTGGTTGTTTTTCCTTTTTGGATGCCCTCAATGATAAATTCAAATTTGACATCGGTAAAAAAAAAATCGACATCTTTTAAATAGGCTGTTACACTTTTGTTGGTGATGACCTCTCTTTCTTCATCAAGATCATCCTCAATTTGCACGTTGCCGTCTGCGAAAACCTTTGCATAGCTTTCCGTAATCAACACATCTTTATCCCGTGAGGAAGTCTCAGCGCTCCCCAAGGTGTTCAGCATGTATTCAAGAAATGCCACCATGTCCCTTACCTTCTTCTCATCACGGATGGTATCTACTGCCTGATATACTACAGGGGAGGGTTTTGCAACAACGGCTTTCTTCGCGACGGGCTTTTGTACGGTAGTTTTCTTAACTGGCTTTTTGGACTTCGTTTTCTGGGCCGAAGCATCAAAAGCCATGAAGCCCATGAGAAAAACTGCGATGGTCCACAGTTTAGCGTGTTTCATAATAGAGATGCCTCCTTAAAATGTCTTGATCCTTTTCGTCATTCAATTTCATAAGATTTGAAATTAACCAACCTGTATTGTAGCCAGACCGGTTAAATTCTGAAAGCTCAAAATACCAGCCCGCAATTTGAAAGAAATGGAATTTCACTTCATCAACCGACTGGAATTTTATGTTTCCCTTCTTGATCTCATATAGAAAAACAGAGAGATGATCGGGTACAAATCTTTTAACCGTGAACTGACTCACGCTGTCACCGCTGGCCAACGCTTTTCGCAAGTTCATAAAATCAAGTTCATGACTCATGGGATGCAGAAACCGGCCCACTTTCAGCGTATCCCGCAGGAAGTAAGGTTCAAAACCATCGGCATGAACTTTGTAAATCACCCACTTGCTGCCAAGGTGATCCTTTTCCAGTTCCATGAACAAGATTACTGATTGTGGCTTTCCGTTTATGACAAAGGTGGCATGGACTTCAGCGAACCATCCCGGTCCATGAAAATCCAAGAGCGCCGATTCCGATTTCTCCAACACATCTTTTACAAATTGTGTTTTTACTACGGCGGACATTCCGACATTATTTTCATCAAACAAAATACCGAGATACTTCTTTCTCAGTTTAACGCTGCGATATAATTTGTCGGCAGGATAGTAGCGCTTTCCTTTTTCATTTTCTTCACCGTTGAATCTTCTGAAAAACTGGTTGACCTGTTTGGATTCGGCATAGAGTCTACTTTCGTCCCCCATATCCGATACGATTTGGGCATGGATAGGGGAGTAAAAGAAGGCCAGTAAAAGGATAGAAAAATATTTCAAATCAAAGAATGGTCATGGGTTAATGAGATATTAGTAATGGAGGCTGCGTCCCGAGCGTAGTGATGAGGACCTGACTTTCAGTTTTATGGCGCCGTTTCGGTCACACGTATATCGCCCAATAAAACATCCCAGAACTCAACCATCCTGCCTTGTATTTGTGTTTTCTTACGGTCAACGTAAATAGTAATGTCTTTCTTGGTGGTGTCCTTGTATTTCATCCCATCATCTGACGCACCTTCAAATCTTTGGTAGATGGTGACGATGCCTACATAACGGCCATCGGGTTGCCGTTCCAAATCACTGATATAATGGATGTCATACCATTTGATTGATACACGATCATAATTGAGTGCCATCAAATGTTCAAAATACTTGCGCACTTTGAAATACGTAACATCCTTATGATTCAAGGCCGATACACCCAACTCACTTCCGGGAGAAAAAAGTTCTTCTGCCCGATCCATGACACGGCTGGCCTCCGAGAATGCCGTTTTCTTGTTCCCAATAATGCTGATGTATTTGCTCAAGTCTCTGACCTTTTCCAAAGCAAGAGAGTCGATAGCATGTTTTCTTTCAGGACTGATATCCGCCGTCTGGGCGGATAGACTACTGACTATGCCGATGCTCATGAACAAGGCAGACAAATACTTGGTGTAAACCATGGTTTTAAAAGTTTTAAATGAATATTAATTCTTCCTCAGTTCTACGGCTGTAATTTTCCCTGAATTGTCAAATTCAAGATTCTCAATCTGATTGTTGTTTTTCTTTTGATCCTTCAGATAGTTGAGATAGTTTTTTATTGTTGTCGGGCGATCAAAATCTTTCTGACTGCCCGAGCCACTGATGATGATGAGAACAGGTGTTTCCGCCGAAGCAAACATGGCAAGGGCTTCCTGGATGCTGTTGTTATTTGATGTTACACTACCCGAGGTGGCGATGGCCTCAAAATACTGGTTTAGTCGCACATACGGAGTACTTTCCTTTACTTCGCTTTGGCGTTTGGATTCCGCATCCAACTTTGCTTGCGCCTCCGCTGCCTGTCTTGTCTGTTCCGCCTCGTCCTGTTGCTTTTTATTGGATATGTCTTGCTCGACTTGAGCTTTCTCGGCTGCCGCCCGGGCCGCTTCAGCCGCCTTCTTTGAGCTTTTGCAACTGCCGAAGCCGATCAGCAGAACCATGGCCAGCGTGACCACTTTTAATGTATTTCTGGAAGTCCTCATTTTTCAGTGTTTTGGTTTCAATATATAACGAAGGCTGCTGTTATTATTATGCCAGCATTTAAGTCGTTCTAACGCGTTTTGAATGGATAAGACTGGCCAGAGTGGTGAAAAAACTCCACATGTTGTGGAAAATATTACGAGTGAATCGGTTTTATAGAATTTCCTGCCGTTGTTATTTGCTGATTACCGATTCGGCCGATAGTTTTCTCTGTCCAAATTTAATTCATTGTCGATAATGTTTAAGTCCATTTTGTTTTCATTTGGCCCTTTCGTCTCCCGTCTTTGTGTTGACGAAAGCGAACGGATATAGCGTTATCTTGTCTTTGGGTTGGGCCTTATTTGAGCATGAAAAATTAATAGTTGTCAGAATTGTAAGTATTGCGATTATTTTCATAATCTATTTTTCAGATTAGTAAGTTAGTATGGTCGACGAAGATGCTCCACCAACAGTGGTGTATCCTCATTACTGAAATCTTCTTAATGTCTGTAGCTTCTGTTTATTTCAACTCTTAATTTCCAAAATTGAGACCAAATCCCTAGAAAAAAATTCGGACTCTAGACCACCAAATCTACTTTTCAACAATCTGAAAATCCTCCATCAGCCCATAGTCATAAAGATCATCGTTTTTTCCGGGTGTAATCTTTTTTACATTGCGAAAGTGCCAGGGTGAAACCAGTCCCGGTACAGGTTTATTGTGATGCGGACCCAGCAGGTTTTTTAAGCTCCCCACTACGGCAACGGAGATCGTATTGTCTCCCTCTTTCAATGAGGTTGTAATGTCGAGTTGATAGGGAGGGTAGGCAATAATTCCCGCAGACACACCATTAACGGTAACAGCGCAAACGGTGCCTTCCCATTTTCCTAACTGAATCCAATACTGTTTGTCGGCTTTCTTCTGAAGGTTTACTTTTTTCTTATAACCGACTTTATCTGAATACATCGGCATGCCCTGTTCTTTCCAACTTCCTATTTTTAATGGGAGTGGCGCTTCAATGTTCCAGCCTTGCGCCGCCGGGGCCAATGAAAAATTCCCCAGGATGTAGATCGGCTCTAGTTCAGCAAGGATCGTCATCTTGTCGGCTATGAGAGATAAGGTATTTTGTCCAGTGTGCACATACTTCCCAACTTCCATTACATTAAATGCCTTGTCGAGCCACCATTTCCCGGCAAGGGGCTCCACGGGTTTACCATTCATCAGCACGTGGTATAAGCCAGCCCTTTCAACTACTGCCTTGATCGATGAAAGATCGCCTTTGTCCAGGATAGTAAAATGATAGGTGGAGGTAAAACCAGTCCCGACTCCGAAGGTATCCCGCGAAATGGTGTTATTCTTGAATTGAACCGAGGTGCTCCAGGGGTTTCCATTTTTAAATCCAAAGTGTTTGAAAAGGGTATCCGTAGCATCATAAATATTCACATCCTTGAGATGTGTTTTCCCAAAAGCGATATCACAGAAATCAATGGCAAGTGCATTGTCTTCTAGTCGGCTTATAGTTGTGGTTGAAGGAATAAGTTTGCCGGCACCCGAGGGAAGCGTAAAATTCTTAAACCCTACCTGTTTTTCGTTGGCAATAAAAAACAGCTGACTTCCCGCTGGCGGAATAGTAAATTCAAGCTGAACGTTATGATCCGTGATTTTTGCATCGTAATGATAAATTTCTCCGGTAAACAAATCCATCCACAGCACATCGGAACCCAGCGTGTTCACCGTGCCTTGGGCTGCGTACTCCAGACTGGAATTGGCAAGAAATAGAATTTCGCCATCGGGTAGTTGCTGGCGGTGGTGAAACAGATTGCCTTTTGATGATGGTTGGGTAGAGATCGTAAGATTCTTGTTTGTTATATCTGTCTGGATAATTCCTTCATTCAATGTGCTGACCATTTTCAGACCTTTGAAGCCTTTGGCATAGAAATCGTCAATTCGTTGATCTACCTTTCCATCAATCGTTTTGATCGGACTGAATTGCAAAATCTCACCTCCGGCCGAGGCGTATTGCTCCAGCAAATTAAATGTGGCGAGATCGGCATTTTCAAAGCCGGGTGGTAAAATCACCTGATCATATTCACCGGAACCAACCATGAATTGTGCGCCCTTAACGCTGCCGTGATCATGGATAATATTTTCAGACCCCAGGTCATATTCAACCTGGGATTTTTCAAGGGTGGTAATAAATTGTTGAAACTGATTCCCTATTTCTTCAAAACGCGGATTGGACTGATCGCGGTTGTAATACATCCAAACTGAAGTCGTGGGTTCGAGAATAAGTATTTTATTTACTTGTCGTCCGCTGGAAAGCATCAGGGTGAGACGGGTGAAATAGTCATTCAGGCTTTTGTAGTAGGCAAACCAGGGATTGTGGTAGGAAAAAGATTGGGGATAGTCATATTTACGGGCGCCCATAATGGTCATGTGGGAGAGGTGCTGATTGAGTGTATTCACACCCAATACAAATTCCCAATCGCCCAATCTTTTGAGATCTTTGAACGTGAGCTCCCAACCCGCGCCACCATAGGTTTCACTTAACGTCCGCTTTTTGTTTAATTGATTGGCCACGCTGCCGAGCTCCTTTACCGAACGCACATTTCCAAACTGAGCATGGGTACTCGTTTCATCAAATTGGTTAAACAACATATCGATCGCAGGTCGCTGATGCCAGGCATACATGGCCATATTGTCTCCGCCTTTATCGGGACTGGGCCACTCATGCTCCCAATAATGACCGGTCCAATCCAGGTTCTTCTTTTGGGTATATTCAAAATAGGGTTTTGACCAGCGGTCGATGAACAGTTGCAACAGGGTCTCGTAATAATTGTGACGCACTTTTTTCCAGTCTCCAGTCTCTTCGAACAAAGAAGGTAAATTGGTTTGAAGAGCGTATCCCCATCGCTTTTGGAAGACCTCAAACAAATCGGGTGTCCAGCGAACATTGTGTGCGCGTTGTACTTCGATATTGGGTTCGTCGGAAAAAATGCCTGGCACGGATTTCCCAAACTCAGAACCGAAAACTTTTTCATAGCCAGGCATGGTTTGATCAATAAATGTTTCGGTAACCCCTTTTACCATGAGGTCAAC
This sequence comes from Bacteroidia bacterium, assembly GCA_043785125.1. Classification (GTDB taxonomy): domain Bacteria; phylum Bacteroidota; class Bacteroidia; order Cytophagales; family Cyclobacteriaceae; genus ELB16-189. Next base: position 29,664 of record JAYVXP010000194.1, on the reverse strand, counting down.
ATAAGTGAATCCACCATACCAATCAGACTGGCTGTAAAATGTTTTCTTGAATAGATAGTAGTCGCCTTTCTTACCTTTCTCGAACGACCAATCCTTTTTGATGTCGAGAAAATGGTCGCCTTCTTTTTTCAAACCAATGAAATAGTCTTGATTGTTGTCCGGAAGCATACTGACTTTCTCAAGTTGCAGCATTTGTCCCTGGTTGTAGGATTCCGGCATGACATCAGGAACATGGCCACCGGCAAAACCGGAAGGGTAGGAGTTCTCATCATAGATCCACACATCCATGTCAAGCTTTTTGGCTTCCTGAAGCGTGAATGCACACAAGTCAAACCATGATTGGGATACGTAAGGAGTTATCAACCCCGCCCTGGGGTGAATGAATACACCTCCGAAGCCCTGATCTTTGAAGTCCCTGAGAGAGGAGAGGATCATGGCGGTATCCACATCGGCATTCCAGACCCACAAAGGAGCGCTCGCAAATTTGTGGTTAGGCCGTTTGAAGGCACTGGCAAGGTTTGCAAATGTAGCCGTAGTAGCTGGTGGCTTTTGATCTGTTGAGCAAGCAAAGATCAGGAATGTGATGCCCATCAGGGGCATCCTTATTGTGGGTATTTTAATAATCATGGAGAAATTTGCTAGTCTATAATATAGGAATTTCCGGACGCTGTCAAAGTATTTCTTGGAGGAAAAGAGGAGAGAAGGATTATTAATTGACGGGCTGACGCGACATATCCTTTATCCCGATATTCACGCGGGATTTCTTCAATTTTCCTATTTTGAAAACCGGGCTTCTAACGCAGAGATTATATTTTTCAAAAAGAGAAATGAAATCCGGGTGCCTCTCATTGCGATACGCACGATTGTAATAATCCTCCAGGATCCCGGAAATCTCCGGGCAATCCTGCATCTCCACTTTGAGTATACCCAATCCAGTGTAATCTAGCCTATAAAAGTCGCCATGAAAGGCGTTGCGGCTGGCGGCAACGGATTGAGGGGGGTCTATCTTTACTTTTTTGGCTGAAACCTCAAACAATTCACGGGAGTTGGACCTTGCAAAATACCTTGATTCAAAGCGCAGTAAGGATAATTTACTTTGCAGGAGTAACTTAAAAAAACCCGGCTCTGTCACTCCTTCCTTACCGGTTGCGAGATGTGTTTCATAGAACTGGGAGTCCTGGATCACAAATGCTTTGGCGTCTTTGGCATAATATTTCTTGGATTCACGATCAGTGGATTTCGATTTGTACAGAAAGAAATAGTAGTTGGATCCTTCTATACGGTAATCGATAAATCCGCGGACGGTGTCGTCCTCGTTGGATACAAAGTATCCCGGGGTAAAAGATCCCTGCGCCAGGAGTCGGGTCGTTACGAGTGGGAGGATTAAAATAATTAAAGCGTTGATTACTTTCATCTAATGAGTGTAATGGTTGAACCAGTCGGCAGCCCAAGGAGCCACGAATATCGTCTAAGATAATATATTGTAAGCAATACTGCCCCGCCCTTGTTGGTGTTCTTCACCAACAAGCCCTCCGACGGATGTCTGGTTTTCCTGATTAAGTAACACCCATGAATTTCTTGTCAAAATTGATTTCTAGTTTTCAGGATGTTTTTATCAGAATATCCTGAATTTTCCACCATCACCTGTCTCGAGTGGAAGCCCGTTCTAGCAAACAACCGCGAAAAAGATATTGTTATTACGAGTATGCGATTTTTGGTGGAGAAAAATCGGGCAACGATATTCGCCTTCGTTCTGATGAATAATCATATGCACCTGATTTGGCAAATGGCCGCCAATCATAAAAGAGAGGATGTGCAGAGGGATTTTCTTAAATTCACTGGACAACAAATCCTAAAAAACTATCGCAACGAGCAATCGACTATGCTTGCTGAACTTTTGGTAGGAGCTAAGGACAGGAAACATCAGGTTTGGGAGAGAAACTCATTGAATGTACCCTTGTGGTCTGAGAAAGTTATGGAACAAAAGTTGGATTATATTCACATGAACCCTGTGAAAGCGGGTCTTTGTGAACACCCGGAAGACTATACTTACTCGAGCGCGCGGTTTTATGTTTTGAATGAAAAGAATTGGGATTTTCTAACACACATTGATGGGTAGGGGGGTAGGTCTTCATTTTGAGGTAAGTGCTACGACAGCTTGTTGGTGAAGAACACCAACAACGGCGAGAGCGCTGGCATAGTGATGATCCGGTTGTTTGAAGGATTTGCTCAGTATTGCAAAAGATGCGGTTTGGATGGCTTTATTTTTTTGACCGCATCGTAAGATGAGGAAGGCTAGAATGAATGACAGGCAGAGTCTTAAATAAGGACTATTCATAAAACGAATTGTTAGAATTCACGTTTGATTAAAAGGTGAAGGAGGTCCAATTTAGGAAAATTGCGCTAGATGTTTTTTATAAAATGTAACTAAAATTTAGTTACATTTGTTTAGAATGAGTAAGTTCAAGAAGGCATTAGAGAGATTAAAGAGTAGACCCAAAGACTTTACTTGGTCGGAATTGCAGAATGTTATGAGCCATTTTGGCTATCACGAAATTGCCGGGGGAGGATCAAGAAGAAAATTTATTAATATGAAGACGAAAGTTTCTATTAGCCTTCATGAACCACATCCGCGGCCAGAGATAAAAACATACGCCTTAGACATTGTTATTGAACACCTAAAAGATGAGGGATTATTATGAAGAACGTTTTAGAACACAAAGGCTACACTGGGTCGGTTGAATTCAGCGCTGAAGACAAAGTTTTCTTCGGAAGAATAACCGGCATTCGCGATGTGATAACCTTCGAAGCGGATACTGTTAAAAAACTGATTCAGGCATTCAAAGAATCTGTTGAAGATTATTTGGAGACTTGCAAACAACAAAACAAGGTACCGGATCGAGAATTTAAAGGCAGTTTTAACGTTCGCCTTAAACCCAACATACACCGCCTTGCGGCTATCAAGTCGGCGGCTCTTAAGATTTCACTCAACCAATTTGTGGAAACGGTATTGGAAAGAGAAGTTCTTGATAAGCACTAAGATCGGTAACCTAGATTATTTTGATATTGTGTATATTATTTATCTGATCTCGGATTGCCAATGAAAACCACCCAGTCCCGCAGGAATTTTATGAAACAGGCCAGCTTGTCGGGGGTTGCCTTGACGGTCGGAGCGTACTTGCCTGCGTTGGGTAAGTCCGGCCTGGAAGTGATCAATCTGCAAACAACCGAAAGCCCGGGAGTATCATTGATGTCCTGGATCTCCATTGATGGATCGGGCAAGGTGACCATCCTCAATCATCGATCTGAAATGGGGCAGGGCACCTTTCAGGCATTACCCCAGATCATTGCTGAGGAATTGGAAGTGAGATTGGATCAGGTGAACATTCAGTTTGTCGCTGCCAATCCGAAAAAATTTGGTCCCCAACCGCAGGAAGGGAGCTTCTCGGTACGGGGTTGGTATCAGCAGCTTTTAAGGGTAGGCGCCTCTGCCCGCGAAATGCTCATTGAAGTTGCGGCCAAACGATGGAACGTCACCAAAGCGGAATGCTATGTTGAGAACGGAATAGTGATTCACGGGCCTTCCGGCAAAAAAATGGGCTACGGTGCGCTGGTGGAAGAGGCATCTCAATTAACACCGCCGCAGAATGTGATTCTAAAAGAACGCAAAGATTATAAGATTGTCGGCAAGCCTTTGCCCAGGCAGGATATTCCACTAAAGACCAATGGCCGCGCCGTATTCGGATTGGATAAGAAACTGCCGGGGATGATGTATGCCGTGGTGGAACGCAATCCGCGGTTTCGTGGAAAAGTAAAAAGCTTTGACGACTCGGTCACCAAAACGATTCCGGGAGTACGGCAGGTATTCAAAGTACAAAGAGCGGTGTTTGCTAATCTATATGAAGGCATAGCGGTCGTCGCGGATTCTATTTGGGCTGCGATGCAAGGTCGTAAAGTGTTGAAAGTAGAATGGGATGACGAAGGATTTGAACATCTCGATTCAGAAATGCTTTCAACACAGATGAGAGAGAATCTTAAAAAATCCGAGCCGTCAGAAAAATTTGAGATTGCTTTGGCCACAGCAACAAAAAAAATCGAGGCTATGTATGAGACGCCCTACGAATCGCACAGTTGCATGGAGCCGCTCAATTGCATTGCCGATGTGAGAGAGGACAGCATTGAAATCTGGGGACCCGTCAAAACTTGCCGGGCTACTTTCAGTTGAAATACAATAAGACGCTGGTAACGTCTGCTGATATTCAGCAAGACATTCTAGCCGTCGAGCCGAACACGGCGCTCATTCAGTTCAGTGCCGGTGATAGCGCAGTGTATTGCCAGGTGATCACACGCCGTGGACAGCAGGTTTATCGGATTGAGAATGCGTCCGAATTGAAAAACAGGATCCTTGCCTTCCGAAACCAGATCAAACTGGGTATGAAGGATGGATTGTATGAAAATGCAGCCTGGTTGTATGATAGACTTCTGAGAAAAGCCGAGGTACTGTTACGGTCCGGCAAAGTGCCCGTTCACCAACTCATCATTGTCCCCGATCAGATTCTTTGCTATTTGCCATTTGAGACGTTGATCAGAAATGCAGGAGTGAATAAATTTCTTGTCACTGAATTGGATATTTCCTATGCCTATTCCTCAACGTTGCTGTGGCAAAAATATAAGGAGAAGTCCACGATCAGTCATACCAGCGCCTTCATCGGACTGGCTCATGAATTCACTGCCTTGGAAGGTCCGCGCATCAGAAATACAAGAGATGAATCCGAAGGGACCGCCGACCGTTTTCATTTCCAGCCGCTTACCGGCAACCTGACAGAAGTAAATTCGATCAGTTTGGGAATGGAAAAGAAGAAAATCCGGAGCAGCGTATTGGAAGGACAGCAGGCGACGGAGGCCTCCTTCCGAAAGTTGAACCTGAAACAATATGACTACGTTCACTTTGCCACCCATGGTTTTGTCGATATGGACAACCCGCAGCACTCCGGTGTGGCGTTTTCAAGGAACAATGGCTCACCGGCCTTCGATGATATCCTTTTCACGAATGAAGTCTATGAAATGCAGTTTAATGCGCGGCTGGTCTGCTTGTCTTCCTGTGAGTCGGGTATCGGGAAAATTTACCGCGGAGACGGGAAACGGAAGATGGCCGCTTCAAAAAACTTTAATCATCCTTATTATTGGTCGTCGTTTATATTGATTGGTTTATAATTTCATATCATGTGCTACCAGTATTACAGCCTTATACTGTGGTCACCGCAAGGGCCAACACAATTATGGAGAAAATTCACAGCAGCAAAAAACGAATGCCGGTAATACTTCCGGCAGAATTTGAAAAAGATTGGCTCAATCCGAATTTGACACAGGAGGATGTGTTGGCCTTGTGTCAACCGTTTGATTCAAATAAGAGGACGCTTACACCATCAGCAAAATGATTTCAGATCGGAAAGTCGAAAACAAAAATATTCCGGCGCCGGCTAAACCGTTTGATTACCCTGAGCTGACGTTGCCGGGCGCGTAGGTTTGTATCGCTCTTTTGCGCTCCTGGATGGGTGCCGTTTCAAAACATATTCCACCAGATTCATAAACGTAGGGTGATAGGACTCACGGCACAGGATCTCATTCAAAACCGGATTAATAAACTTGGTTCCGAATTTCAAGAAGGCATCCAGTTCGTGTGTGTTGCGCGGTTGCTTGGATAAATATTCTGCAAATAGCTTCTTCCAACCAGGGATATTGAAATTGAATCGGTCTTTCAGTTCATCCCAAACCAAGGGAACATGAATTTCTTCAAAATTGTCAAAGATGTTGTAGGCATTAGGCATTTAGACCAAACGTAAGAAATACTAAATTATTTAGCAAATATTCCTTTAAATCGCTATTTTGAAGCTGATTAAGCATATTTTTGATCTCAGAGGTGTTAAGACGCAAGGGGAGTACATCGAACAACTTTGCATTCCATTTCGCAGTAAAGGACCTTTACACATTTTCCGGATCAGGATGAACCCACGGTTCGCGATAAACACGCTGCAAAAGTTTACTCGCCTCGGGATCATTCACAAAAAGACGCTTGGTCGGATCATAAATTAAAGGTCGGCCCAGTTTCATGGAAAGATTTGCAATGATGCAACTTGCTGTGGAAATATGTCCCTCTTCAATATCGGCTACGGGGCGCCCGCCTTTTTCTATCGCTTCGAGAAAGTTGAGCATATGCAGTCGCGTTGCCGGAGCCGCATTTAATTCAATGTGATCTTCTTTGAGATCTTCTGGATATCTTTCTTTTTCAAAAACGACGTCTTTATGAATTTTTGCTCCTGCCCCAACCGGCGTAAAATCATATTTCATCGTGCTGGCGCGCAGCGTTCCTTTTTCACCATACAAGGTAAAGGCCCAGGGGTATTCCGGATCCGCAGGCGTTCCCCAGGTACGATGCTGCCAAACACAGTTCAGCTCATCATATTCAAAAATCGCCGACTGCGTATCAGCAATATTCGACTTGCCTCCTTTCTGAACATAAATACCTCCCGTAGAGCTGATCCGTTTAGGCCAGCCGAGATGCAACATCCATCGTGCAGCGTCAAACATATGGACGCACATATCGCCGGTGATCCCATTTCCATATTCCATAAAAGCCCGCCACCAGCGAACGTGCGGAATTCCATCGTAGGGTCGGAGGGGAGCAGGGCCGGTCCACATTTCATAGTCCAGAAAATCAGGAACTTTTTCTACGGGCGGACTTCCCTGGTTACGCATACTATAATAGCAGCACATCTCAACGTGTGACACTTTGCCGAGTAGTCCGGCGTCAACAATATTCTTCTTGGCTTCGATCAGGTGTGGTGTGCTTCTGCGTTGCGTTCCCACCTGTACCACGCGGTTGTACTTACGTGCCGCAGCAACCATCGCTTCCCCTTCCAAGACGTCGACGCTGATCGGCTTTTGTAGATACACATGGGCCCCTGCTTTCATCGCGTCTATAGCAGTCAAGGCATGCCAGTGATCGGGCGTTCCAATCAGCACAATATCCAGTTGATTTTCAGCCAGCATTTTTCTGTAGTCGCCATACAGTTGTGGAACCTTTCCTGATTTCTGACGATGGCTTACGAGCGTTCCCGCTTCCCTGAGTTGGTTCTTATCGACATCACAGAGTGCGACCACTTCCACTTCGGCAACCTGGATAAGCCGGAAGAGATCACTTTTGCCATACCAGCCGGTACCGATCAGTCCGACGCGATGGCTTTTCGACGGTGGGATGAGTCCCATGCCCATCGTACTTAGGGCAGCGAGCGAGAAAGAGGCTGCTGCTGTTTCCTTAAGGAAGCGCCTGCGGCCGATGTTAAAGTTATTCATAGGATCAGAAGTGTGAGGTTGTCGTTTTGAACTGAGTCGTTGTACTAATCTAAATAAGACAACGGTCAAAAACGAATGGGTTCGCAATAAAAAATGGGAAGGATATTCAGCATCTTCCGGAGCAGGGCGTTTTTACCGGGAATCATGAAAAAGTTTCCGCTGCATTATTGTAAATCACACCCGATAAAGCCATTTTTGAAGTACCTTTTCAAACTTTTACTTTATCCTGTGACCATGAACCGCCTTCTTGCCATCAAAACCATAATGGCTCAAAAAAATCTTAAGAACTATCTGGAGATCGGTGTATTCAACGGGGGTGTCTTCTTTCGGGTAAACAGCACATTCAAGGTGGCAGTGGATCCTGAATTTGCATTTGATGCTTTCCGAAAAATTGGAAAGAGTATCATCAACCCGGTCAATTTTTTTAATCAATATTTTCAAAAAACGAGCGATGACTTTTTTGCACAGGATGCCAAAGGCCTGTTTGCGCAAAATAGAATTCAGATTTCCCTGATCGATGGCATGCACGAATATGGATTTGCGCTGCGGGATGTGGAAAATACATTAAGCTACCTTACCGATGATGGTGTCATTTTCATGCATGATTGCAATCCGCAAATGAGAGAACATGCAGGCACGTATGAAGAATGGAAGACAAAAGGGGGAGGACACTGGAACGGTGATGTCTGGAAAGCAGTGCTGCATCTTAGAAGTTTGCGAAATGATATCAACGTATTCGTTCTGGATTGTGATCACGGCCTGGGTGTGGTCACCAAAGGCAAACCGGAAGACAAACTTTCTTATTCAGCGCAGGAAATCCAGTCATTTGGCTATGCCGATTTCGACGCCCACCGCAAGCAATGGCTCAACCTCAAGCCAGCGGATTATTTTTATGAATATTTCAAGGTGTCCCGGTGATGCAATGTTGAGAACAGAATTCTGAAAATTCTGCTAATTTTGTGCACCTTTTAATAACTGAACATGACGTTGTTGGATTTTGAAAAACCGATTGCTGAGCTGGAGGCCAAACTTACCGATATGAAACGACTGGCCGATGACAGTGACAAATCGGTAACCCAGGCTGTCCACGCCCTGGAAAATAAAATTTTGGAACTCAAGAAAGAAACATTTGAAAACCTCACCGGCTGGCAGCGCGTTCAGCTATCACGCCATCCCGACAGGCCCTACACGCTGGATTACATTTATGAAATCACTACCGACTTTATCGAACTCCACGGTGATCGCACAGTGGCCGACGACAAGGCGATGATCGGAGGATTGGGGACAATCGATGGCCAAACTTTTATGATGATTGGTCAGCAGAAGGGCCGTAACACCAAACAGCGGCAAATGCGGAATTTTGGTATGGCCAACCCGGAGGGATACCGCAAAGCACTCCGGCTGATGAAGATGGCAGAGAAATTCAATAAGCCGATCGTTACCTTTATTGATACACCTGGGGCGTATCCTGGATTGGAAGCAGAAGAGCGCGGACAAGGCGAAGCCATCGCGCGCAACCTGAAAGAAATGTTTATGCTTAAAGTTCCTGTGATCTGTTTGATTATTGGTGAAGGTGCCTCCGGTGGGGCACTCGGTATTGCCATCGGCGACCGCGTGCTGATGTTGCAGAATACCTGGTATTCGGTCATTTCACCTGAGTCGTGCTCTTCTATTCTTTGGAGAAGTTGGGATTATAAAGAGCAGGCAGCGGATGTGCTCAAACTCACCGCAAAAGACATGTTGGAAAACAAACTGATTGATGGAATTGTTAATGAACCACTGGGTGGGGCTCACAACGATGTAAAAGCCATGGCTGCGGAAATAAAGAAAGTAATCCTTCAGAATTTCAAAGAACTCAATCTGCTCACCGCACGCGAAAGGATTGATCAACGGATTGAAAAATTTAGTAGCATGGGGGTGGTCAGGGAATAATATTCAATGTTTAATGTTCAAGGTCTAAAGTTTAAGGTTGATAGTTCCAATTTTGAATCGTAAATCCTAAATTCCAAATTTCCGTTGACACAACTGCATGTAATCAACACTGGTTTTTTCAAACTCGATGGCGGAGCAATGTTTGGAGTGGTACCCAAATCCATTTGGCAAAAGTCAAACCCTTCTGACGAAAACAATTTGTGCAACTGGGCTATGCGTTGTCTGCTGATTGAAGAGGGCAAACAATTGATCCTGATTGACAATGGGATGGGCAACAAGCAAGACGCAAAATTCTTTAACTATTATTGCCTGAATGGGGATGACAGTTTGGAAAAATCCTTGCGTCATGCCGGTTTCCATGAGAACGACATCACGGATATGTTTCTGACCCACCTGCACTTCGATCATTGCGGAGGCGGCCTGAAACGGGAAGCAGGAAAAGTTGAGTTGACCTTTAAGAATGCGCAATATTGGTCCAATCCTGATCATTGGAAGTGGGCTACGCAACCCAACGTCCGGGAGAAGGCGAGTTTCCTCAAAGACAATATTCTTCCCATGCAGGAGAGCAACCATCTTCATTTTGTCGATATCAACAAGCCATCTCCATTTTCACAGTTTGAGATTTTTTATGCTTCGGGTCACACGGATAAAATGATGGTACCCATGATCCCTTACAAAGGGAAGACCATTTGTTTTGTTGCAGACCTGTTACCTTCTGTGGGACATATCCCGCTGCCGTATGTAATGGGATATGACACGCGTCCATTGATTACACTGGAAGAAAAAGAACGATTTCTTAATGAAGCCGCGGAAAAAAATTACGTCCTTTTTTTTGAACATGACCCCGGTAATGAATGTTGTACTGTAGTGAAAACGGAAAGGGGAGTTCGGTTGGGGGAAGTTTTTAAGTTGAGTGAACTATAACCGTTAGCTTGGCGTCCCAATGACCAAGGTGTATGGTGGAAGTGATTTGGGTGAAACATAATTCGTACCGGTGAAAATAGGATTAGCATTGTCAGGTGGGGGATCACGGGGCGTGGCGCATGTGGGTGTGATCAAGGCATTGGAAGAAATAGGGTTTACTTTTTCTTGCATTTCCGGAACGAGTGCGGGGGCAATCATTGGGGCACTGTATGCTTATGGTTATAAACCTGCTGAGATGATGGGGATCATCCAACAATTAACCATATTTAAATCGGTGAGGATGGCCTGGACCTGGTCAGGATTGCTCAAGATGGACGGAATGAAGGAACTCCTTCTTCGATACATGCCAGACAACAGTTTTGAAAAATTGAAAATTCCGCTGTCAGTTGCCGCAACGGAAATCAGACTGGGAGAGATCCATTATTTTACGAACGGTGAGTTGGTTCCCGCCGTTATGGCTTCATGCAGCATCCCGGCCGTGTTTAGCCCATTGAGCTATCAAGGTGGTTTGTTTGTTGATGGGGGAGTATTTGAAAATCTACCAGCCAGTATATTAAAAAATAAATGTGATTTTTTGATTGGCTCGCACTGCAATCAGATTCCAAAGGAGTTTGATCCCAAAAACATGAAAGTCGTGATCGAACGCACCTTACTCATGGCCATCAACGCCAATACCCTCGTGAGCAAAAGTCTCTGTGATGCATTGATCGAGCCTCCCGGTCTGGGTAAGTACGGAAGCTTTGAAATTTCGAAAGCGCAGGAAATTTTTGACTTTGCCTATCACTTCACAAAAGAGAATTTCACCAGAAAATATTTTGACAAAATATGGGCGGTGTGATGCGGGACTTTAGCGAGCAAATTCTGCAGGGCATCCCCGACGAACTTCCGGAACCCATGCAATTTGACCCCGACGTAAGTCATGCGCCAAAAAGAAAAGATATTCTCACACCCCTGGAAAAGAAGTTGGCGCTGAAAAATGCGCTGCGGTATTTCCATCCGCGTCATCACGACACATTAGCCGCAGAGTTTTATCACGAACTCCTCACTTTTGGCCGCATTTATATGTACCGGTTCAGGCCGGATTATGAAATGAAGGCAAGACCGATTGAAGCCTATCCACACACGTCTCAAGCCGGTGCCGCAATCATGCTGATGATTCAGAATAACCTGGATCCCGCCGTGGCCCAGCATCCCCATGAGTTGATTACCTACGGCGGCAACGGAGCAGTATTTCAGAACTGGGCGCAATACCTGGTGACCATGCAATACCTGGCGACGATGACTGACGAACAAACGCTCCACCTGTACAGCGGTCATCCCATGGGTTTGTTTCCATCTTCCCAAAATGCACCCAGGGTGGTTGTCACCAACGGAATGATGATCCCCAACTATTCCAAGCAGGATGACTGGGAGCGGTTCAATGCCCTGGGTGTGACCCAGTACGGTCAGATGACGGCTGGTTCTTATATGTACATCGGACCGCAGGGGATCGTTCACGGCACCAACATCACCCTACTCAATGCGGGGAGAAAAATTTCAAGGAATGGAGAGGGCCTTGCCGGAAAACTTTTTCTGACCTCGGGCCTGGGAGGCATGAGCGGTGCGCAGCCCAAAGCCGGCAATATAGCGGGATGCATTACGGTGGTGGCGGAAGTCAATTCAAAAGCAACAGAAAAAAGACATACACAAGGCTGGGTTGATGAAGTGACCGGAGATCTAAATAAACTGGCAAACCGCGTGAGAGAAGCAAAATCACAAAAGGAGGTTGTCTCGATTGCTTATCAGGGAAACATTGTTGATGTGTGGGAATATTTTGACAGGAAAAACATTTTTGTGGATTTGGGTTCTGACCAAACTTCCCTTCATAATCCCTGGGCAGGTGGATATTATCCTGCAGACTTAACCTATGAAGAATCGGTCAGCATGATGACCCAATCTCCAGATCAATTTAAAACAAAAGTTCAGGCATCGCTCCGTCGCCATGCTGCTGCAATTAATGAACATACAAAAAAAGGAAGCTATTTTTTTGATTATGGAAATGCCTTTCTGCTGGAAGCTTCCCGTGCCGGTGCCAAAGTGATGGCTGAGGATGGAATTAATTTTCGATACCCATCCTATGTTCAGGACATCATGGGTCCGATGTGTTTTGATTTTGGTTTTGGTCCGTTCCGCTGGGTGTGCACCTCCGGCCTTGCGGAAGATTTGGAAAAAACCGATAGCATGGCATGTGAAGTATTAGAAGAGTTGATTCAAACGGCTCCGGCAGAAATTCATTCTCAGCTCCATGACAACATACACTGGATAAAGGAAGCGAAAGCAAATAAACTCGTGGTTGGTTCGCAGGCACGGATTCTCTACGCTGACGCTGAAGGAAGAATCAAAATAGCGGAAGCCTTCAATGCTGCAATCCGGGCGGGCAAGATTGGCCCGGTGGTACTGGGTCGTGATCATCACGACGTATCGGGCACGGACTCACCGTACCGCGAGACCGCCAATCTCTACGATGGCTCGCGCTTTACTGCGGACATGGCGATTCACAATGTGATTGGCGATTCGTTTCGTGGCGCCACATGGGTTTCAATTCACAATGGTGGCGGTGTCGGGTGGGGCGAAGTCATCAATGGCGGATTTGGTTTATTGCTCGATGGATCGGCTGACACTGATCGTAAATTAAAAAGTATGCTTCACTTCGACGTCAACAATGGCATAGCAAGAAGAGCGTGGGCGCGAAATCCGGGGGCCATCAGTGCAATAGGACGTGCGGAGCAACGATCGCCAGAACTTCGCACAACGCGTCCGTACCTTGCAGACGATCAGTTAATCGACCGGCTTTTTGATTGAGACATGCTGAGACCGTTCTATATTTTTCTTTTCAAAATAACAGGCTGGAAAGTAAATGGCCATTTTCCGCCTGAATTAAAGAAATACATCATCGCGGTAGCACCCCACACCAGCAATTGGGATTTTTTGGTGGGGGTGTGTGCACGGAGTATTTTAAAAATACAGAAGGCCAATTTCCTTGCCAAGAGTTCGTTATTTAAGCCGCCGTTTGGTTGGGTTTTCAAATTCCTGGGTGGTTATCCGGTTGACCGGTCAAAGAATTCAGATATGGTACAGTATGTCGCTGATATTTTTGATTCGCATGACTTGTTTATTCTGGCGCTTGCTCCGGAGGGCACAAGAAAGAAAGTGGATAAACTGAAAACGGGATTTTATTATATCGCCAAAAAGGCGGGTGTTCCGATTATCCCCTGCGGATTTGATTATTCAAGGAAAGAAGTGATCGTGGGCTCACCTTTCTATCCATCGGATAACGTACAAAAAGACATTGAAATATTGACGTTGTTTTATGCAAATATACAAGGCAAGAATCCGGAATGGGGATTATAGCGGATTTAGTTATGATCCTGATAGATTATCTGATAGTTATCGGGAATGAGTTGTCAGTTCAGAAACTTTGAACCTTAATTCTTGAATTTCGAACCTTGAAAATAATAGTTTTGGAAAGGTATTTGGTTAAATTTGATGCTATAAACTCGAAAAAAATCAGTTATGAAAAGAACAGGTCTTCTCTTAGCAATTGTCTTCACTGCTGCCTTAGCCAATGCACAAATTCGATTTGACCTTGGTTTAAAAGGAGGTTTGAATTTTGCCCACATCAACGGTCACTCCACCGTCACACAAGATTATGGAAGCAGAACCGGTTTTCATCTGGGAGCCTATGCCTTGATAAAAATATTGAAAATTGGAATTCAACCGGAGATTGTGTTCTCCCGGCAAGGTCAGAGTTTTTCCTACAGCGGACAGCCGAATTTCAATTCAAACTTTGATTACGTCAATATTCCCATTATGATCAAGTGGTATCTCGCAGCTGGATTCAACCTCCAGGCTGGACCGCAGTTTGGTTTTCTGACCAGTGCAAAGGGAGACATCATCAAAGGCTCTCAGAGTTCGACCATGGTTTCGACAGGTCAGGATATCAAGGATTTTGTAAAGGCATCGGATGTGACAATTGGTTTTGGATTTGGATGGGACCTTCCGCTTGGAGTTAACATCACGGGTCGGTATAACCTGGGTCTTTCGGATATCAACAAATACACAGGACAATCACCCCCGCAGGGCACAGTCACTTCGTTGGGCACGGTATCTGCAAAGAATCAGGTTATTCAACTATCCATTGGATACCGGCTTTTTAAACTCGGAAAATAAAACAATTCAACTACTTTTGAAGCCGCTCGTTGTGAGTGGTTTTTTTTTGCCGTGGCCAATTTCCAATATCCTGCAACACTGAAATATCTATACGCTCATCTTCCGATGTTTCAGCGGATCGGAGCCGTTGCCTACAAAGCTGATTTGAATAATACATTGGCGCTTTGTGATGCACTTGGAAACCCGCAGGAGAAATTTAAGACGATTCATATTGCCGGTACGAATGGTAAAGGTAGTTCAGCTCATTTGATGGCAGCCATCCTCCAAAGTGCGGGTTATAAAACAGGACTCTATACATCGCCCCACCTCAAAGAGTTTACCGAACGGATTAAAATCAATGGCCAGGAAGTTAGTCAGGACTTTGTCGTGGATTTTGTTTCTCGAACCAAACCGCTGTTGGAGAAAATACAGCCTTCATTTTTTGAAACCACGGTGGCAATGGCTTTTGACTATTTTGAAAAGGAGAAAGTGGATATTGCTGTTATTGAAGTGGGCCTGGGTGGAAGATTGGATTCCACCAATGTTATTCATCCGCTGGTTTCATTGATCACCAACATCGGCCTTGATCATACTGATCTTCTGGGTGAAACATTGCAAAAAATTGCATATGAAAAGGCGGGTATTATTAAGCCGGGAGTTCCGGTGGTGATTAGTGAGAGACAAGATGAAATTTGTAACGTTTTTATCCAAAAAGCTGAAATTGAATACTCGCCCCTGGTTTTTGCTTCCGATCGATATCGGTTGGCGGAAAATGTTTTGGATGGAGAGGGAATGTATGACGTTTACGCAGGAGACAAGATCGTTTTCCGTAATTTGAAGAGTCAGTTGAAAGGACTGTATCAAAAAAAGAACATTCCGGGTGTGTTGCTTGTCGTGGATCAACTCATTGAATTCGGTTTTAATATTTCTGAAAAGGATGTCCGGGAAGGCATAGCCGGAGTCGTTACGTTAACAAAGTTGAAAGGCCGCTGGCAAAAGCTGAGTGACAAGCCATTGATTATTTGTGATACGGGTCACAACGAAGACGGGATACGCGAAGTGGTGAAGCAAATTCACTCAACCCCCCATCAAAAGCTTCACATCGTATGGGGTACAGTAAATGATAAGGACCTCACCAAAGTGCTGGCGCTTTTGCCTACGGAGGCAAGCTACTACTTTTGCGAGGCCAAAATACCCAGGGCATTGCCTGCGGTTGAACTGGAAACGAGGGCACGAAGAGCTGGCTTGAATGGCCGCATTATTCAAGATGTAAACAATGCCATCCTGGCGGCGAAAGCAGCGGCCTCACCCGATGACTTGATTTTTGTCGGTGGGAGTACGTTTGTGGTCGCGGAGATCGAAAATCTATGAAGCGAAAATTAGAGCGTTTTAGCATCATTGCCGAACGAGATAATGTCATCCAACCTGGTAAAGATGTGTTTACACAAATCAAAGGGAAGTGGAATGAAATGTATTTCAAGAATTCCAATCCGATTGCGATAGAGTTGGCCTGCGGGAGGGGAGAATACACCATTGGCCTTGCACAGCTTTTTCCTGATTTTAATTTTATTGGTATAGATATCAAAGGTGACCGGCTTTGGAAAGGCAGTACTCGGGCTTTGGAAGGACAACTAAAGAATGTAGGCTTCTTGCGTACGCACATTTTGATGATACAAAATTTCTTCGATGCGGGAGAAATTCATGAAATCTGGTTGACGTTTCCCGATCCGCGCCCCAGAAAGAAGGACATCAAACGGCGGCTTACGAGCGAACGATACATTGAAATCTATAAGAGCCTGTTGAGGCCCCATGGCACCCTTCGCTTAAAGACAGATAACACAGGGCTGTTTGAATATTCCCTCGCTGAACTTCAAAGCCGAGACGATATAACCGACCTTCGGTTTACACGCGACTTGTATGCCTCTGACCTAAGACCTGAATGCTTTGACATCAAGACACGCTATGAAGAGATGTTTGCAAGCAAAGGGGAGTTCATCAAATATTTACGATTTAAATTTAGATAGCTGCCAGAGTAGAATTGTATTGGACGTAACAAATTGATAACACACAGTGGGTTGATACCGCTGAAAAGACGCTTACCTTTGCGCTGTGTGAAACCTCATAATGGGCAAAAAAAGAAAGCGGGATGTAGAGCTTGTCATTATTTCTGATATCCACCTCGGCACCTATGGGTGTCATTCAGAAGAACTCCTTCGATACCTCAAAACCATCAAACCCAAACGCCTGATTCTCAACGGCGACATTATTGACATGTGGCAATTCAGCAAACGCTACTGGCCACAAGCGCACATGCAGATCGTCAAGCACATTACCGGATTGCTCGCCAAAGGAACAAAGATTGTTTACTTGCCTGGAAATCACGATGAAATGCTCAGGAAGTTTGCCGGTTTCCGGTTGGGTTCCTTTCAGATTGTAAATAAAAAAATAATCAGCCTGAATGGAAAGCTGGCATGGATATTCCATGGGGATGTGTTTGACGTGACCATGCAATACTCCAAATGGCTTGCCAAATTGGGTGCAATTGGCTATGACACCTTGATACTGATCAATGCGTTTGTCAATTTCATTCTGCGACTGCTGGGCAGGGGAAAAATATCCCTTTCCAAACGCGTTAAGGACAGTGTAAAGAAAGCCGTTTCATTTATCAATGATTTTGAAAAAACGGCCGCGGAAATAGCTATTTCCAACGGTTACGATTATGTCATCTGTGGCCATATTCATCAGCCTGAAATGAAAAAGATCACTACCGATAAAGGCGAAGTCATGTACCTCAATTCTGGAGACTGGGTGGAAAACCTCACTTCACTGGAATACAACCAGGGAAGTTGGAGGATTTACAGGTATGCTGAAGATCTTTCAGCTCAATCCCTCAAAATCCCTAAACGATATAAGAATAGTCTGGACAATGATGAGATATTTAAAGACCTTGTCAATGAATTTCTTTTCGTCAAAAAATGAATATTTTATACGCGATCCAAGGTACCGGCAATGGCCACCTCAGCCGGGCCGTCGACATCGTTCCTGAGTTAAAAAGATATGGAAAGCTTGATCTTTTCGTAAGTGGTGCTCAGGCAGAAATAGTTTTACCTTATCCGGTAAAATACAAATCCAAGGGACTGAGTTTCTATTTTGGCAAAAGCGGCGGGATTAATTTTTTAAAAACGTTTCAGAAAAACAGCTCGAAAGATGTGATCAAGGAAATTAACAATTTTCCGGTTGAAAAATATGACCTCGTTGTCAATGACTTTGAGCCCATTTCTGCCTGGGCCGCAAGAAAAAAAGGAATAAAGTGTGTTTCGTTAAGTCATCAGGCGGCGGTACTCTCCAAGAAATCACCGCGACCCAGGGTTATCGATCCATTTGGTGAATGGCTTTTAAAGAATTATGCGCCTGTAAAAAAATACATTGGATTTCATTTTGAGGAATACGATAAGAACATTTTTACTCCGGTCATTCGCGCTTCGATACGGGAAGCGAAGGTGAAAGATCAGGGGCATTATACTATTTATCTCCCGGCCTACGACGACAAGAAATTGGTCGAACTCTTGCTCAAGAGCACAGCTAAAGTTCGTTGGCATATTTTTTCGAAGCATACACGCAATGCTTACCACATTGGCCGGATTTCGGTTTACCCGATCAGCGGACCGGATTTTGTGGAGAGTATAGTTTCCGGAACAGGTGTACTCACCGGTGCAGGCTTTGAGACTCCGGCAGAAGTACTTCATCTTAACAAGAAGCTGCTTGTCGTGCCGATGAAGAGTCAATACGAGCAACATTGCAATGCTGCAGCATTGAAACAACTGGGTGTGCCGGTATTAAAAAACGTGAAGAAGAAGACCTTGAAAAAGATCGACAAATGGATAGAGGACGGCAAGACGCTCGATATCAGTTTCCCGGATATTGCGGGCAAAGCAGTGGAGAAACTGATGGAAAAGTATGGAAAGTGATAGGATGAAATATCCTGAACCCCTTCCTTAAGGCTGTGGTTACATCACCTCAAGCCGCTCAAGGATAGCTGAAAGATAGGAGTAGTCCTTCAGCCCTGGTTTGAACTCGGTTGTTCCGTCGAGCGCGATTCCGGCCACGGGTAATGACTCGATCAAATCCAGATTTTTTTCAGCAATCCCAAACCCCAACAGGACTGGAAATTCCTTTGCAATTTGACCCACCAAAGTGGAGTCAATCAGATCATTAACCGAATTGGTGAGCAGTAGATAGGCGATTTTACTTTTGTTGGATTGCAAAGCAAGATGGTACAACGGCCAGTCGCTGACCGGCAGCGTAACGATTAACCCCTTTGGAAGCAAAGGAATATTTTCGAGTTGATGGGCAGCGATCTGAATGAAATCGGCGTTATAAGCCTGGATGACCTCTTCAAAACGATCGGTAATTTCTTCTCCGGTCCATTCCAGTACAAAGGAAGGTCCGGAAACCCAGTCGGTTATCTCTTTGTATTTTTTGGGATCAATGCCATCATGAGAACCAACCGGAAATCCCAACAAGTCAACGCCCATTCCGGAGCAGTAGCGCGCATCGCTCAGATCGGTAACCTTTCCCACTTTCACCTTGATTTTCAACATGTCGCGAATATCCAAAAGAAAAAATAACTTTGAAACATTATTCAACCGAATGAGGCAGGGTCTGTTTATTCTATTTGTTATTGTCGTATCCTGCACATCCAAGGAACCTGCTCCTGTGCCGGTGGTTACAGACTACCTGCCCATGAAGAAAGGGCGCTATCAAATCTATACCATAGATTCAGTGGTGGTGAACCAGAATATTGAGGTAGCGTACACCTATGAACTGAAAACAGAGGTGACCGATTCGTTCCCGGGTTCGGATGGCGGCTATACCTATGTTATTCAACGCAGCAAGCGAATTACTTCGGTGTCACAATGGAAAGCACTTGAATCCTGGTCTGCCAGGGTAAACGCTTTTCAGGCGATTGTCAATGAGGGCAACATTTCTTATGTAAAAATTGCAGGTCCCCTGGGCAACGGTAAAACCTGGAATGGAAATGCATTTAATATACTTGGGGGTTCTGAAAAATGCCTGAATGGAAATACCTACACGTGCGACAATTACACGATCGGAAGTTTTGCCAAGCCCTATGCGTCGCCTTCGGGAAAGAATTTTGGGAATACGTTAACGGTCATTCAGAATGACAATGAGGATCCTATTGTGGCATTGGATAAACGATCCGAAATCTATTCAAAGGGGACAGGGCTGGTTTACCGCGAGATCATGATATTGAATTATTGTACCGACCAGCGCTGTCTGGGCATGCAATTTGTTGCGACTGGCTTAAAGTATAAGCAAACGATCAGCGACTATGGGGGGCAGTAGGATAGTTATTAACCTTATTCTGATTTTTTTCCCCGTCTGCCTTTTTGGGCAAGCCAACCGGTATATTGTTTTCTTCAAGGACAAATCAAATTCTCCTTATTCAATTGATCAACCCGAAGCATTTCTTTCAGCGAAATCCATCAGCCGCAGACAAAAACAAAATATCAAGACCATTGCGTTGGATTTGCCAGTTAATCCAGCGTATGTTAATCAGGTTAAAAGCACAGGGGCGAGAACTTTCTTTACCTCGCGCTGGATGAATTGCGTTTTGGTGGAAATGGGTGCAGACAGTATAGGCAGGCTGCAATCCCTGTCGGTTGTTTCCAGCGTAGAATTGGTGGCGCCAGGAGCGAAACTTTTAGGCGGTAGGATTAAGAAATCTTTGACTAACAAAGGAACGGCCGGCTCGTATGCATCAATGGCGCAACTTCAGCAGCTCGGCATCGACGAAATGCAAAGCCAGGGTTTTCATGGTGAAAACATTTTCATCGCTGTGCTCGACGGGGGTTTTGTAGGCGTTAATTCGGCAGCACCATTTCAACATTTATTTCAAGATGGTCAGGTAAAAGGCACTTTTGATTTTGTTGGAAACACGGGCAACGTTTACCAGTATCACTGGCATGGTACGGAAGTGCTTTCCATTATCGCAGCCGATATCCCAGGCGCTTTTACCGGTGGTGCTGCGGCCGCCAGTTTCTATTTGTTTGTAACCGAGGATGTTTCGAGCGAATACCGGATTGAAGAATACAATTGGCTTTTTGCCGCTGAAAAAGCGGACAGCGCAGGTGTGGATATCATAAGTACTTCATTGGGCTACAATACTTTTTATGACTCATCGATGGACTATTCCTACGCAAACCTGGATGGAAAGACAGCAATAATTACCCGCGCAGCAAATGAGGCAATATTACGCGGGATGATAGTGGTGTGTAGCGCCGGGAACGAAGGAGATAAGTCATGGCATTACATTACAACACCGTCAGATGCCATCGGTATTCTGTCCGTTGGCGCGGTGGACATCAATGGTTTTCGCGCCCCCTTCAGCTCTGTCGGTCCATCCGCTGATAACCGGATCAAGCCAGAGGTGGTTGCGCTGGGTTCAGGAAACACCGTGATTGACCCCGGTGGCTTCGTCACGTCGAATAACGGGACTTCCTTTTCTTCTCCTTTGATCGCAAGTCTGGCGGCGGGTGTATGGCAAGCCTACCCTCAACTCAGCGCACAAAAGATTCGCGATGCGATCATCCAGTCCGGCAATCAAGCTGGCACACCCGATAACCTGAAAGGATATGGCTTGCCCAACTTTACCGCGATCAAGAATATCGTTGAGACGAAAGACATTGATGTAGACATTACGGTGAATCCCAACCCGGCATCGGAGACCATCGTGACGGTTACTTTCAAGAAGCCAACCAACGAACTATTTACGGTCATCATTTTTGATTGTATGGGCCAGAATCTGTCACAATCAACGCTCATGGTATCATGGCAGGACAATCCCTTTCAGCTTAGCCTATATGGTATTGCACCAGGGATGTATTACATTCAATTCAAAAGCCAAACTGTCTCCCGAACCATTAAATTGATCAAGGCATAATCGCTCACAAACTATTTTAATACCGCAAATCAAAGTTATATTTGCCGGAATGAAAACCCTCATAGCGCCTTCCATACTCGCTGCTGATTTCAGCAACCTCGAGCGGGAGGTCAAGATGATCAATGCTAGCCCCGCCGACTGGCTCCATGTGGACATCATGGATGGCGTATTTGTACCCAATATCTCAATGGGAATACCGGTCGTGGCTGCCATTCATCGTCATTCCACAAAGCCTTTGGATGTACACCTGATGATTGTCAAGCCCGAGAATTTTGTAGAAGCTTTTCAAAAAGCGGGAGCCTACTCGATATCGGTACACATCGAGGCTTGTCATCATCTGCACCGGAACATTCAACAGATCAAATCCTTAAACTGTAAAGCAGGCGTGGCCATCAACCCACATACTGCCATTGGTCAGCTTGAAAATATCATTATGGATGTGGATGTAGTTTGCCTGATGGCCGTAAACCCTGGGTTTGGCGGTCAGCAATTTATTGAGAACACGTATGAAAAAGTGAGACAACTTAGAAAGCTGATTGGGGAACATGAATCAAACGCATTGATTGAAATCGACGGAGGTGTAAACCTTCAAAATGCCAGGCCTTTGATGAACGCTGGAGCGGATGTATTGGTTGCCGGTAATTGTGTGTTCTCTGCCGCTAACCCCAGAGAAGTTATTCAACATTTGAAATCAATAAATTAATTTTTATTGCCACCCTTGGGATTTTAATTCCTTGCAATAATAGAATGAATATGAGAATCACCTTGATTGTGCTATGTCTGTTTACTTTGGTTTCTTGTGCCCGAACCGTTACGCGCGTAAATCCTGATCAATCCATGGATATGAGCGGAAGGTGGAACGACACGGATTCAAAAATGGTGGCCGACAAAATGACCTCCGATCTGCTGGGCAGTGAGAAATTCAAAGACTATGCAAAAACGCTGAACAGAAAACCGGCGATTATTGTGGGACTCATCCGCAATAAAACCAGCGAGCACATTGACGCTGACAGTTACATCAAGAAATTCGAACTGGCTATTTATAACTCTGGCCTGGCAGACCTGGTGGAATCCGACGGCTTTCGTGACAAAGTTCGTGCAGAACGGGCGCAGCAACAGGACTTCTCCGATCCGGGCACGGTGGCCCAATGGGGGAAGGAAGTGGGAGCAAACCTGATGCTGTTTGGTGAGATGACTTCGGAAACTGATGTGCACAATAGCAAGCGCGTGGTGAGCTATGTGACGACGGTGTATCTTACTGAAATGGAAACCAACAAACGCGTGTGGTACAGCCAGGAGGAAATTAAAAAGTTGGTGAAGAATTAGACGGTAAAAGATATACGATGCTGATTTTACTTCACGGGCAACCATGAGCAAAATAAAATACACAGTTCTGGCAATGCTTTTGCTTCTTCAGGCTTGCGCCACGTATTACCAAACAAATCATACTTTTAACGAAGAATTTGAAAGTGGCGACATGGCCAAAGCCCTCGCCACTTTGCGTGCGCATGCGTCGGAGGAACACGGCACCAAAGAGTTTTTACACGATGCGAATATCGGCCTTGTCCTGTCCATGATGGGCCAGTATGAAGAGAGCAATAATTATCTGGAGAAGGCTTTTCTATTTGGTGAAGATTATCGCAGAAATTATCTCTATGAAGCTGCGTCCTATCTGACCAATCCGAGCATAACCTCCTATAAAGGGGAAGACCACGAACACCTATTATTGCTCTATTACAAAGCGCTCAACTATCTCAAACTCAATAAAACGGATGAAGCACTCGTCGAATGCAGGCGACTCAACATCCGTCTTGAGCAATTGAGCGACCGGTACAGTTCCGATACTAAATACCGTCGCGATGCGTTTATCAATACGCTGATGGGGATTGTATATGAAAAAGATAAGGATTTTAACAACGCATTTATTGCCTATCGCAATGCCTACCAGATTTATTCACAGGATTACAATTCACTGTTTAATCAGGCTGCGCCCGAGCAGTTAAAGGAAGATCTGCTTCGCACTGCTTTTCTGAGTGGAATGACTTCAGAACTGGAAGACTATAAAAAAGAATTTGGGCGGGGAGATTATCAATATCAGCAGCCGGAAGGAGGGGAATTGATTTTTTTCTGGCACAATGGGTTATGTCCGATTAAGGCCGAGTGGGGTATCAATTTCGTGGTGACCCGAAGTGGTAATTGGGTGACCTTTAGCAATCCGGATATGGGCTTTAGTTTTCCTTTTAATATCGAAGGCTATAGTGAGAACGACCGCAATGCCATCGGCCGTCTGGAAGTATTCCGGATCGCTTTTCCGAAATATGTAGAGCGGCCAACTTATTACTCCACTGCATCGCTGGAAACGCCGGAAAATACCTTCGAACTGGAATTGGGAGAAGATGTTAATAAGATCGCTTTTCGCGGTTTGAAGGAGCGTATGACCGTTGAATTAAGTAAAGCACTGATCCGGGTTGCCTTAAAGAAAGCTGCCGAATTTGAGTTGAAGAAGGAGGATCAAACCCTCGGCTCGGTGTTGGGTGTGATCAATGCGATGACCGAAAAAGCGGATACCCGCAACTGGCAAACATTGCCCCACAGTATCTACTATTGCCGGATGCCGTTGAAGGAGGGGCAAACAAACCTGAAACTGAAATTGACCACTCCTCAGGGCAAAACGGTGGAGCATGCTTTTACCTATCAGGTTAAGAAAGGAGAAACCTTATTTCATACTTTCAGTTCGCTTGAAAGTGGTTACCCTACTTACGGATATAATTAGGTAAGGGTTAATGATTATCTTTAGCCGGCCAAATACAGGCTTTTTTTTTAACCTTGCGCTTCTGAATTTACAAAAAGACATATCTCTTTTGTTGCTTTTGGTGCTCTTTGGTGCGCCCGTTATGCTCTTCGCCCAGAATGAGGAGAAAACGACCTTTCCTCTTGAACGATTTTATGTTGACCGAAAGAAGGGCGCCCGTTCAATCTTTAAGAACTTTCGGCTTGGTGTGAGCACAGGCTATGGCAACACTTTCTTTAGCCACGACCTTAGTGGGTTTGCCATTTATCAGGAGCAGGGCAAGTCGCCCCAGATTTTCAGATCCGGTGCGCCACCTACAGTCAGGTTTAGCAATTGGGTCAATTCGGTAGGCGTTGATTCATCCGGTACCAAGCCGGGAAGTTACCTAATCAACTCAGACAGTGCCAAGCTTGGATTCAGGGGAAATGCGCTCAACATTCCGCTCAAACTTACGCTTCATTATGAATTTAAGCGGTACCGGATCGGTGGCGGTTATTCGTGGGAGTATATGAGCATTGGCAGTATGCATCCGTATTCCCATTCCGATAAGGTTGGACTATTCAATCCGCCAAGCCCGAGTGGATTTATGAAGAAATATTTTGGGTCTCTGGGAGTGTCATTTGCACGACTTGACAATTACCTGCTTACTGCCGATGTCAACATTGGAGGATTTAAGCCCGGGGCGAATTTTAATAGCGGAGTTATTACAAAAGGAATTTATTTCAATCTGGGCGTTACAGCTGAACGCGAACTGTCCGAATACCTGAGGCTGTTTGTGCGTCCATCTTTTGATTTTAAAAGCTACACACTCAATCTGCCGGGAGGCGGTGGTTCGATATCGCACAGCATCAATGCATTGTACGTTAATGTTGGATTGACCTATACGCTTCCAGAGCTCCGAAAATGTTTTAAGAAAGAATGTATGGTTCAGATCAATCATGCCCACGGTAATAAAGAATACCGGAGCCGGGTGCATCCGGTATTTAAAAAGCAAAATCCGGGCTACGGAGAAGACAATCCTCCGATCCGGTTTAAGGGCCGGAACAAGAAGAAATTAAACCCCTATTAATCACGCTTTTTAGGTCTACCGAAAATTGTAAAAAAACCTTATTTTCAAGGGTAGTTTTGGTTCTTTCTACGGTTACTATTCCGTCAATTTTATCTACCTTGCGTGGCTAAAATTAAGGTGCTGTTTTGCTAACAGACGATGTAGGACAAATCATATAAATCGCAGCCCACGTGACAGAACAAACTCCCGGGAGACAGAGTATTATTCCCATCAATATTGAAGATGAAATGCGCGGAGCCTACATCGATTATTCGATGTCGGTTATCATTTCGCGTGCATTGCCTGATGTGCGTGACGGCCTTAAACCTGTTCATCGCAGGGTACTTTTTGGAATGCAGGAATTGGGCGTCAACTACAATAAGGCCCATAAGAAATCGGCCAGAATTGTTGGGGAAGTGCTAGGAAAATATCACCCCCACGGCGACGCATCGGTGTATGACACCATGGTGCGGATGGCCCAGGATTGGTCGCTCCGTTACACGCTGGTTGATGGACAAGGTAACTTTGGTTCTATTGACGGCGATTCACCTGCCGCGATGCGTTACACCGAGGCAAGGTTAAAGCGAATAGCAGAAGAGCTATTGGCAGACATCAATAAAGACACCGTCGACTTCCAGCCCAATTTTGACGACTCCCTGACGGAACCAACTGTACTGCCGGCCAAAGTGCCGAATTTGCTGATCAATGGTTCTTCGGGAATAGCTGTGGGAATGGCCACTAACATGGCGCCGCATAATCTTACCGAAGTGGTCGATGGGATTATCGCCTATATCGAAAATCGGGAAATCACAATACCGGAGTTGATGAAATTTGTAACCGCCCCGGACTTCCCGACGGGTGGAATTATCTACGGATACAGCGGTGTGCAGGAAGCGTTTCTTACCGGTCGGGGAAGGATACTTGTGCGGGCAAAAGCTGAAATCGTAACAGGAGTAAATGGGAAAGAACAGATCATCGTCACCGAAGTACCCTATATGGTCAATAAGGCGATGATGATTGAGAAGACCGCCGCATTGGTCAACGAGAAGAAAATTGAAGGGATCAGCGACATTCGTGACGAATCAGACCGGGACGGATACAGGGTTGTATATGATCTTAAAAAGGATGCTATTCCTAATATTGTCTTAAACAATTTGTTTAAGTACACACAGTTACAATCTTCATTTGGTGTCAATAATGTCGCACTGGTTAAAGGCAGACCGCTGACGTTAAATCTGAAAGACCTCATTGTTCATTTTGTAGAACACCGTCACGAAGTGGTTGTTCGACGGACGAAGTTTGAGTTGGCTGAAGCAGAAAAGCGTGCCCACATTCTGGAAGGTTATTTGATTGCCCTTGACCACCTCGATGAGGTGATTACCCTGATCCGCAATTCCAAAGATCCTGAAGTCGCCAAGAGTGGTTTGATGGAGCGTTTTGCGCTTTCTGAAATTCAGGCAAAGGCTATTTTAGAAATGCGCTTACAGCGGCTTACGGGTTTGGAACGTGAGAAAATACAAAATGAATATGCCGAAGTAAAGGCACTTATTGACCGTCTTAATGAAATCCTGGGTGATGAATCCAAGAGAATGGAAATCATTAAGAATGAATTGCTGGAAATCAAGGAACGTTATGGCGATGCCCGCAGGACCCAGATCGTTCACAGCGAGGAAGATATCACCGTGGAGGATATGATTCCGGATGAAGATATGGTGATTACCATTTCAAATCAGGGTTACGTAAAACGGACGATCCTATCTGAATACAGAACGCAGGGAAGAGGTGGTATTGGCTCAAAGGGAGTGATTACCAAAGAGGATGATTTTACCGAGCATTTGTTTATTGCAAGCGCACATAATTACCTGTTGATTTTTACTGAGTTTGGAAAAGTATACTGGAAGAAGGTTTATGAGATACCCGAAGGGAATAAAGTATCCAAGGGAAGAGCGATTCAGAATCTGATTAACATCGAACCAGGAGATAATGTGCGCGCGGTGATCAATCTGAAAAACCTGGAAGATGAAGGGTACATCAACAACAACTTTGTTATCCTTTGCACAGAAAAGGGAACGATCAAGAAAACTTCGTTGGAAGCATATTCACGACCGAGGGCAAATGGAATTACTGCCATCACCATCCATGATGGAGACCGGCTTCTCAATGCAGCGTTAACCAATGGTGCTAACCATATTGTCATTGCAAAAAGCGGCGGCAAGGCGGTGCATTTCAACGAGGCGGATGTGCGGCCGATGGGTCGCACAGCAGCGGGTGTGCGGGGAGTTACCCTGGAGTCTGCGGCTGAAAAGGTCATCGGCATGGTCTGCATTACGCGCGGAGATGCTAATTTACTGGTCGTTTCTGAAAAGGGTTATGGTAAAAGGTCTTCCATGGACGACTATCGCATTACGCATCGGGGAGGAAAGGGAGTAAAAACGATCAATGTAACCGACAAAACCGGCAAACTTGTTGCGATTAAGGAGGTGGGAGACATGGATGAATTGATGATTATCAATAAATCAGGGATTAGTATTCGTATAAAGGTGGGAGAGCTCAGAATCATGGGCAGGGCCACGCAAGGCGTACGGCTCATCAAGCTGAATGATGATGATGCGATTTCTTCCGTAGAAAAAATTCAAAACATGGAAGATAATTCTCTTACTCAAGATACTTTAATAGACCCAAACCAAGTATAAATTAAATTATATTCTCAATGAAAAAGATTGTAATACTGTTCATTTTGCTGGCTCCCTCGTTTGCATCCATCGCACAGAAGCCCATTAAACCGAGCCTGCCCAAGGCAGAGAAAGCGTTGCGTGAAGGGAAATTTGATGAAGCCAAGACGATTATTGATGCGACCACCGGCAACCAGGAATTTATGGTTGATAAGAAAGGGCAGCCTTCAAAAAATGCGGCACGGGCCTGGTATTTAAAAGCACTGATTTATGCCGGGATTGATACAACCAAGAATAAAACTTATAAAAGTCTCGTGGAAAACCCGCTGGCCATTGCAAAGGAATCCTTTGAGAAATGCTATGGAATAGAAAAAGGCAAAGTCTCATACATTAATGACGCCATGGGCATAGAGCACGTCAAGGACACACTCATCCGGCAAGTTCTTGCCCAATATTATTTGAATAAAGCGGTTAAGTATTATAAGGAAGACAAAGACTATAAAAAAGCATTTGTGGAAATTGAGAATACCGTCTATTTCATTCCTTATGATACGACGATGCTGATGAATGCAGGGGTTTATTTTGGACCCGCTGCTGAAGAATTGGACAAATCAATAGTATATATCGACCAGTACTTTGCAAGGGGAGGGAAGGGGCAGGACGCCTACATACAACTTGTGAGCATTTATTATGATAAGAAAAAGGACAAGGAGAAGACCTTGGAAGTGGTAAGAAAGGCGCTAAAATTGTTTCCGGAGAATACAGAATTTCCAAAATACGAACTCAATATTTACCTGACTGAAAAAAAATATGACCTGGCGCGAAAATTTGTTAAAGACGGAA
Organism: Bacteroidia bacterium; assembly: GCA_043785125.1. GTDB lineage: Bacteria > Bacteroidota > Bacteroidia > Cytophagales > Cyclobacteriaceae > ELB16-189. Next base: position 949 of record JAYVXP010000194.1, on the reverse strand, counting down.
TAAAGAAAAACCCAAATGACAAGGATAGTTATTACCTGCTAGGGGGGTTGTATTCGGAATTGGGTAATTTGGATTCAGCCAGAATGGCCTATCAGAAGGCAGTGGATATCGACAATACCTTTTTTGATGCACAATTTGATTTGGCGAAGTTAACTTACTTGGATGCAAAAAAAATCAAGGGAGAACGGGACAAACTGGGCATATCGGCCACGGATATTCAGAAAAGAAAAGTGTTGTTTGATCAACTCCATATAAAATACCAGGTTGCGCTGCCGCTTTGGGAAAAGTGTCAGAAATTGCAGCCGGATAATGAAACCGTGCTGTTTACGCTTTCAGAAATTTACGGCGCGCTCGTCATGGACGACAAGGCAGAAATCGTAAGGAAGAAGATGAAGGCGCTGGGGTACATTGATTAAAGTGATTATCGTTTGCCGGAAGAAGAAGGCCGGTTGAAAGATCGGCCTTCTTCTTGTGCCGCACTTATTGTAAATGGCTCAATCTGCCCGACGGAGACAGAGGCTGGTTCCAGAAAGTGCACCGAAAAGCGGGAATGATCTTCCAGCTCTATTGGCATGCATTTCACGATAGGTAATTTGATGATGTTTCAGTTAGTTTTGTTGGCATGCTAACCATTCATTCACATGATAAACCCAGCACGTAGATTGGTTGCCGTGACGATTATTTTTTTATTGTTTTTCGGATCGGCCGTTTTCGCCCAGGATTCGGATAAGTCTGTCCCAATTCCGCAGGAGCTAGTGGGCAAGTGGTGTTATCTCAGCCCCGTCAATGGTGGAAACGGGAAAGTGTCCAATACGTGCATCACCTTAGCTGGAGATGGTACGTATGAGTTTTTTCTGGATGATGTCAGTTTGGCCCATGGCAATTCTTTTTTTCCCGATGCTGCCTTTCAGGAATTTGATTCAGGGACATGGTCTGCCCAAGGCAATAC
>JAYVXP010000193.1:0-4337 GCA_043785125.1 Bacteroidia bacterium | reverse complement strand
AAAGAGCTAAAAACTACTATTTGGATAACCAACCTGACAAACGAAATGTATAGTTCTACTTTTGGATTCACCGCGGAAGAATATAAGAAGTTCAAAGGATTACAAAAGAAAGAAAGCCTGAGGGACAATATGACTCCTTTGGAGTTAGCTTCAACAATATTTAGTGAAGCTACCTCAACAGAATTGTTGAAAAAGTCTGGGTCAGATGGATTTTGGGGCGCCAAGGAAACAATTAACAAGGCCGGGAAAATAACTAAAGAAGCTATCGAAAAAATCAAGGAAGAAACCGGTGAAGATATTATTACCAAGAAGAATAACAAAGCACTAAACAATCCTAAGAAACAAAAAGATATTATTCATGGAGAAAATAATGAGAAGGAGTTGATCGAATTTGACAGGACTTTAGATGCTATAATGAAGGTGCCCAAACCGGATAAGAAAAAATGAAGAATTGGAAACTGCCTGACTATTACAATGACAATTTTGAGAAAATCGGAATAGATTTTTACAAGATAATTTTTCAACAATCCGAAGTAATTCTAAAAGAAAAGATTGAAAACGGCGACTTAACTACAAAGAGAGCGAGTTAACTCTCTTGAGCCCCTCGCTCGCTTCCTTCAACCCAGGCTCAAGCCTTAGAGAGTTCTGGTAATAGGTCCTGGCCATGGTTTTATTACCCTTCTTTTCATAAATCATAGCCATGGCGAGAAAGGCGCTGGAATGAGATGGTTCATTGGGGTGTGTTTTATACAGGACATATTCATTCAGTAATTCAAGGCCTTTTTCAAACTGACTTCCATTCTGGGCACTAAGTCGTCCGATATAATATAAGGCTACCTTATTATTTGGATTTTTTTTACGAAGGTCCTCATAGACGGCACAGGCTTTTACAAAAAGATGATTCTCTTCGTAAAAGTGACCGAGCGCAAAAGCATTTTCTGTGCTGGCGGGGTCAAGGACCGTTGCCGCGAAGAATTCCTTTTCAGCCAACTCCGTTTTCTTTTGGGCACCGTGAATAAAGCCACGGGCTCGCGAACCTTGAGCTGCATTGTGCTGCGCAATCACCTTTGCGCATCCAAATGCTTTTTCCCAGCTGCCTCCCATAAAGCCAGGCGCTTGCGTGAAATAATGAATTAACCCCCATTGCGCTTGCAGATTGTGTGGATCCAACTTCACAGCGGTATCGAATTCATTTTTGATTTTCCATGCCAGATGGCCTTTCTTTATTGGATTAGCGTCTTTAATCATGACCGCATACATCACTCCCAGCCAATTGTGGTATTCCGCAACCTTGTCATTTTCTTTGATCGCTTCCTCAAATCGTTCAATAGAAGCTTCATAGTCTTTTTCCTCAACAGCGATTCGCCTCAGGTAATACTGTGCTTCTGAAAAGTAGCTGTTTTCCCTGCCAACCTTTACCAAAATGATTTTGAGCTCTTCGAAGTTGCTGCCTTCAAATAATCGCTTTGTTTTTTCGGCTATTTGGGCATGAACCGCAATCGGTACTGCGAGAATTAAAAACAGCAAACAGGCCCGTCTAAGCATAATTTACTTACGATAATGGGGTTCACACCGGATGTTGTAGCCGAAGGTCTTTTTGGGCAAATAACCCCAGTCTTAAGGCTGGGGTTATTGAGAAACTACCCGTTTTTGCGTTGTTACCTAAGATTTCAATTGGGTATGTACCTTTGCGGTAAATTATCCAGACCGGTTGTGTTGAAAAAAGTCCTTCTTCCTGTATTTTTCGGTGTTCTTTGCCCCCTTTCAGGAATCGCTCAGTATGCCAATAACTGGATTAATTTCAGCCAGCAATACTACAAAGTAACCGTTGCCAAAGACGGAATTTACCGCCTTACCTATGGTGATTTACAGGCGGCCAGCTTTCCGGTAGATGCCGTTGACCCCCGTTTTATTCAGCTCTTTCATCGTGGAGTGGAGCAAGCCATTGTAATTCAGGGTCAGGCCGATGCAAAATTTGATCCCGTAGACTACCTTGAATTTTATGGTCAGCGAAACGACGGCACGCTCGATGCCCGGTTATATCAGCCGTCTTCTTTACAGCCCCACCCTTATTATAATTTATACAGTGATACTGCCGCCTATTTTCTGACCTGGCGTTCCTTTCCACCGGGTGGATTAAGGATGAATTCTTTTTTTGAAAACAACATCAGCAACATTCCCGCGGAAGCGGCCCATATCGATCAGGAATTGATTGTTTATGCAAACGAATATTCTGCCGGCAATACTACTTCCAATGGGGAAATTCAAAATACATTTTTTGATGAAGGGGAGGGGTGGACCGACACCTACATTTGTACTCAAAATTCCGGATGCACCGGTCTGAGAGATTACATCGTAGATAACCTCATCAATCTGGTCACTACCGTAGGTACACCCAAACTGGAATTGCTCCTTGTGGGCCGCGATGAACTGGATCATCAAACGCAGGTTTGGGTAGGAGCCACAACAGGATCTTTACGCCAGCTCTCCACACAGACTTTCACCAACTTTCAAACACAGCTCGTCACATCGGATATAAATTGGTCGGACATCGGCGCCGATGGTAAAATGGCAGTGGAGGTGAGGGCCCTGGGTGTTAATGGATTCCGGGAGCGCGTGAGTGTATCCTTTATTAAGGTAACTGCCGCACAGGATTTTAATCTGACTGGGTTAACCAAGGACTGGCTTACGCTGAATCCCAATCCCTCGGGCAAATCCTATATTGAAATGACCAACCCAGCTGCAGGATTAAGATTATGGGATATTACTGATCCGAATAATGTATCCACAATCGGAACCAATTCATCTGTCGGCATTTTAAGCGCGGTGGTTTCCAATACACTTCTTTCAAGATCATTGTTTGTGAGCAATGAAATCAATACGCCCGCTGTCACACCCATAACTTTTCGACAAGTTGATCCCACAGCATTTGATTATTTGATAATTACCCATTCGTCCTTGCTGAGCGCTGCGCTTTTTCACGACGCATATCGTGCTTCCAGCCCCGGAGGTTCTTATCGCACACTCACCATTACCGTGGATCAATTGTTTAATCAATTCAACTACGGAGAAATTTCTCCGCTGGCCATTTACCAATATGTCAAATTTATGGTGGAAGGGGGCTCACCAAAATATTTGTTCCTCATCGGAAAAGGCCGGGATGTTTCGGCAGGATATTATCGTCATCCATCCGGATTCCAGGATCTCGTCCCTTCTGCGGGACTGCCGGCTTCCGACATGGCCTACAGCGCCGGGCTTCTTGGTTCAGGTTACGGACCATCACTACCAACAGGTCGCATCAGTACCAGCACCCCGGCGCAGGTTATCGCCTATTTAAATAAGATAAAAGAGATGGAGGCAACTCCTCCCACACCGGCGAGTAACTTCTGGCGGAAAAAAGGATTGCACCTGAGTGGCGGGATTCAGGTCCAGCCCATCAATGAATTGGTGGAATTCAGACAGTTTCTGGACGGCTTTAAGTCTCTTGCAGAAGGTACCTACTGGGGCGGTCAGATAACCACCATCGCCAAGCATGATGCCAATGCCGTACAACAAATCAACATCGCCGATGAAGTGAATGCGGGCGTCAACATGATTACTTTCTTTGGACATTCGTCTCCGGGCACCATTGATATTGATATTGGAAAAGTGTCGGACCCAACACTGGGGTATAACAACCCCGGAAAATATCCCGTGTTTTTGATCAACGGTTGCAACGCTGGAAATTTCTTTGCCAACAATACCAGTTTTGGTGAGGATTGGATGCTGGCCGCCAGTCGTGGGGCCCGCGGATTCATTGCGCACAGTTCATTCGGCTTTGTCAATACGCTGCAGGAATATTCCGGGCTGTTCTATCGGATCGGATTTACCGACTCCACCTTTATTACAAAGGGGATCGGGGATGTTCAGAAAGAAGTCGCCCGGCAATATGTTCAAATGTATGGAAACACGATGTCGGATATTACCCAGATACAGCAGATGGTTTTGCTGGGGGATCCTGCCATAAAACTTTTTGGTACCGCCACGCCCGATTACGCTACTGACGATGCCTCGGTTACCCTTCATTCCCTGGATGGGAAACCGGTTACTGCACTGAGTGATTCTTTTTCAATTCAGGTGATTGTAAAAAATCTGGGCGCAGCGAGGGGCGGATATTTGCCCGTCAGGCTTACCCGCACATTCAATGACAATTCCACCGTCACCTACGATTCTCTTTTTGCAGCTCCGTTTTATCAGGATACCCTCGTCTTCATTATTCGAAAGGGCAGGCAAGCCGGATATGGAAATAATAAATTTACGGCTGTATTGGATTACCTGAATCAAATTAAGGAGTTGGA
>JAYVXP010000192.1:0-4348 GCA_043785125.1 Bacteroidia bacterium | reverse complement strand
AGCCGCACAAGCTTGAATGGGCGGAACGATTTCACTACATCGGAAAGGACCCTTCCGTGTTTTCAAAGTATATTCAGGAAAATGCCAAGGGTAAATAGGCAGAAAGACGCTGATATGCCAAGCTTAATTCAAAAAAGTGGTAACTTGTCTTTGCGGATTTTAACGATTTGACAGAAAGTTTTGCTTTGAGGTTTTTTGGGCTATGGAAAGGTTATGATTACGAAGGGCTCAACATATCCACCGGCCTGGGCATACGGTTGGGCGCTCTAAACTGGAAAGTAAAAGAGAAGGGGCAATAAGAAATGATACTTCCATCAAAAAAAATTCTTTGGTTTGTGTTTCTGGCTGCGCTGGTGGGTACAATCCTGAGCGTTCGGTTCTTCAGTCAAACTCCAGTTGACTTCAATACGCAAGTCAAGCCCATCTTCAATAAGAAATGCATCACCTGCCACGGTGGCGTAAAACGAGAGAGTGGATTCAGTCTTTTATTTCGAAAAGATGCTTTGGATAAAACGGAATCCGGCAAACCTGCCATTATCCCTGGAGATGCAGACCACAGTGAGATGATCAGAAGGATTACGTCTCAAGATCCTGATCAAAGAATGCCGTACAAACATAATCCTCTGAGTACAGAAGAGATTTCAGTTTTAAGAGAATGGATCAACCAGGGAGCAGTATGGGGTAATCATTGGGCTTACGTTAAAGTAGCCAAGCCAAAAATGACGGCGGTCAAGGCGGGGGTGACGATGGGTGATTGGGGTAGCCGTGGCATGGATAGCTACATTCTTGAAAAGCTGGAAGAACTTAAATTAACACCTTCTTTCGAGGCCGAGAAACCGATTCTTTTGCGCCGACTCAGTCTTGACCTGACAGGTCTTCCGGCACCCAAATCATTGGCCGATCAGTTTATGAACAACAGCGATCCAAATGCATATCAGATATTGGTCGATTCGCTTTTGGACTCTCCCCATTACGGAGAGCGTTGGACTTCCTTGTGGATGGATATTGCCCGGTATGCCGACACCAAGGGCTATGAAAAGGACGAAGGGCGTATCATCTGGCGTTATCGTGATTGGGTCATTCATGCTTTCAATGCCGACATGCCTTACAATCAATTCCTGACAGAACAGTTGGCAGGTGATTTGCTTCCATCGCCAACCGATGCCCAATACATTGCCACGGCTTTTCATCGCAATTCGATGACCAACGATGAAGGTGGAACCGATGATGAAGAATTTCGTACGGCTGCCGTCGTTGATCGAGTGAATACTACCTGGGATGGTTTGATGGGCACGACATTTGGATGTGTACAATGTCACAGCCACCCCTATGATCCGTTTCGCCACGATGAATATTACAAGTTCCTCGCTTTCTTTAACAATACACGAGATGAAGATACGCCCGATGATTATCCGCTGCTGCGTCAGTTTACAAAGGAAGATGAAGCCACTTTGCAATCTGTGAAGGCGTGGATTGAGAAAAACGCAACACCGGAAAAAGCGAATGAGGTAGCAACTTTTGTTAAAACCTGGCAACCTGCGACCAACGCTTTGCAGGGTGAGCAATTAGTAAGAAGCAATTTAACAAATGCTGATTTGTTGTTTCATATCAACGGACAGTGCCGGGTAAAGCACATTGAACTGACAGGAAAACAAGAATTCATATTCCGGCATCTCAACTATGAGAAGGGCGGCATCCTGACCATACGCCTTGATAAACCGGATGGATTGGTTTTGAAAACCATTGAATTGAATAAGAAAACCGACAAATGGACCATCCGCACTGTGGACTTTCCGCAGCAGGCTGGTGTACACGATTTGTTTTTCACATACACCAATACAATCGTTAAAAATCGAGATACCGATTGTTTGGTGTTGGATTGGTTCAGTTTTGATAGCTCCTTTCCCGGAAAGGGAAGGCCGGACTATGAAAAGATTCACCATCAGTACACAGCATTGCTCACCACCGAAATGGCGAAGACAACTCCCATCATGATGGAAAATCATCCCGACATGCAACGGAGCACGCACGTGTTTGAACGCGGCAATTGGAGAGCGAAAGGAAAGGAAGTCACCGCAGATGTACCTGCATCGCTCAACGCTTTCCCGGAAGGAGCCCCCAGAAACCGCCTGGGTCTGGCACAGTGGATGACCAGCGAAGACAATCCACTCGTTTCCCGCGCTATGGTAAATAGAATATGGGAACAGCTTTTTGGAACCGGCCTGGCTGAAACCCTGGAAGATCTGGGTACCCAGGGATTACAACCTACCCACCGTGAATTGTTGGATTATCTGGCCTGGAATTTTATGCATGACTGGAAGTGGAGCACCAAAGCCCTGATCAAAGAAATGGTGATGTCAGCCACCTATCGCCAGAGTTCAAAGGTGACTGCAGAGATGTTGTCAAAAGATGCAGCCAATAAATTTTATGCCCGCGCACCACGTGTCCGGCTCTCGGCCGAACAGGTTCGGGACCAGGGCCTGGCAGTGAGCGGATTGCTAAGTGAAAAAATGTTTGGCCCTAGCGTCATGCCCTTTCAGCCTGATGGAATCTGGCATTCACCCTACAATGGGAGTCATTGGAAAAGAAGTTCCGGTGAAGATCAGCATCGAAGGGCATTGTACACTTTTTGGAAACGAACCGCACCCTACCCCGCGATGATATCATTTGATGGTGTAGCGCGTGAGGTGTGTGTTTCCAGAAGAATCCGTACCAATACTCCACTTCAGGCATTGGTGACCTTAAATGATTCGGCGTATGTTGAAATGGCCAGACATTTTGCTTACCGAATGAAAGAGAGCAATTCGTCGGTCGAAGAGCAGCTGAGGAATGGATATCATTTGGCGCTGGGTCTTGACATTAGCAAAGAGAAGCTGACTATTTTGAAGGATTTTTATGACAGCGAATTAAAAAAATTAAAAGGAGACAGCGACAGCGTGCATAAGATTTCGGCAGATCCAAACGGTGATCCGGAAACCGCTGCACTGGTTGTTGTGGCCAATGTGATACTCAATCTTGATGAGGTGATTACCAAAAATTAGGGGAAGCATAAAATTTGATCCATGAAGAAGTTTGATGTGGACCGGTTGGAGCAGGAAGCAGCAAGAGATGCGCTTCAATACATAACGCGAAGGCACTTTTTAATGCAATGCTCAACCGGGCTGGGTGCGATGGCATTTGGTTCGTTATTGGGTGGTTGTGGCTCAACCCCTGGAAGTCAGGCAACCTCGTTGTTTGATCCGGTTAACCCTTTGGCTTCTCGTGCTCCGCACTTTACTGGAAAAGTGAAATCGGTCATTTACCTGCACATGGCGGGTGCGCCTTCGCAACTGGAACTGTTTGATTATAAACCGGCGCTTCAAAAACTGAGTGGACAGGATTGCCCTCAGTCTTTACTGGTTGGAAAGAAGTTTGCTTTTATAACGGGTGTTCCTAAAATGTTAGGCGCACAAGCCGAATTTAGTCAGCACGGTGAATCAAGAGCCTGGATATCAAACCGACTTCCACATATGGCGTCGATCGCGGATGAATTCACGTACTTAAAGGCAGTACAAACAGATCAGTTTAACCATGCGCCGGCGCAGTTGTTGATGCATTGTGGGAGTCCACGGTTAGGGAGACCGAGCATGGGCTCATGGGTGACGTATGGTTTAGGTACAGAGAACAGCAACCTGCCTGGATTTGTTGTGCTCACCTCAGGAGGAAATAATCCTGATGCGGGAAAAAGCGTTTGGGGGAGCGGCTTTCTTCCCTCGGTATATCAGGGTGTTCAATGTCGATCGGAAGGCGATCCGGTCTTATTTCTTAACAACCCCGAAGGCTATGATCGTAATATGCGCAAAGCTTCCATCGAGGCGATCAACAATGTAAACAAACTTCAATACGAAGAATTTAAAGACCCGGAAATCCTTTCACGTATTGCACAATATGAAATGGCGTTCCGCATGCAGACGTCGGTGCCCGAAGTGATGGACATCAAAAATGAGCCCGCCTACATTCATGAGATGTATGGCACGGAACCTGGAAAGGAAAGCTTTGCAAATAATGCGTTGCTGGCACGCAAGCTGGTAGAAAAAGGAGTCCGGTTTGTGCAATTATTTGATTGGGGCTGGGATACCCATGGAGATGGTCCGGTGAGTTCACTTGAAATTGGATTTATTAACAAATGCAGGACCGTGGATAAAGCTACGACTGCCTTGCTGCTGGACTTGAAGCAACGGGGTTTGCTGGATGAAACACTGGTGGTGTGGGGTGGGGAATTTGGTCGTACACCCATGGCGGAAAACCGCAACGGAAAGGAGGCGCCATTTAAAGGAAGAGACCATCATCCGGAAGCATTTACAATTCT
>JAYVXP010000191.1:0-36439 GCA_043785125.1 Bacteroidia bacterium | reverse complement strand
GAATAACCTGATGGAGTCCAGAGTATGGAGTGGAAAATTCGGTATAATCAGTCACCTCCAATCCGGATGCATTCTTCTTTCGCGTATCAAAGTCGTAGGAACCACAAAAATAATCTTCTGTGCCTGTACCATTGATCGTCGGAAATTCCTTGTCTCCATCCATGTAAAATTTAATTTCGCCTTCTCCCCACCAGCCATTGTTATGAACACCCCAGGCCAGGTAGGTCCCCACATAGTGGCCTTTGCCCTTGATGTTGTCTACAATGGTAAAAACATCTTTATAATGAACCGGGTTTGTCCTCCTGAATTGTGCATGGAAGTAGGCTGCATCATCCGGAACTTCGGTGAGAGTATAATCGATTTGATAAAAGATGGTCACTTTTTCAGTATTGATGTTCTCCATGGTGATCCGGCATTTTTTCCGAAAGGGCATCACCCAATAACTATTGAACGCACTACCCGGGTTGACGCAAACGGCCAAAGAGGTCATGGGTGCATAAACACCCCATCCCATCCCAAAGAAATCTCCCAACGGAACCTCCACAGACGGCATGGTTTCGTCATCCCAATACATTCGGATGATAGAGTTGCGCCAATTGCCGGTGGGTGTCAGCCAAATATGTTGAATGGCCCCACCACCGGTGATCTCCGCCATAGTGTGTGTTTTTCCAGGTTCAATCACTACATAAGGACTTATTTTCCAACCTTGACCCAATTCGCGCGCATTATCCGAAGCAACACCTACTTTGTCCATTCCTCCTTTTCCTTTTTCACCGGTGGGATTTTCAGGACTTATTGACCGTGTTTTTGCTTTGGATAGACGATACAGATTATCCAGTCCAACCCCAAGTCCATTAAAGTTATTCTGTTGCGCAAAGGAAATGACCATGGAGGTCAGGATGATGATGATCGTAGTAGTAATTTTTTTCATAGTATGTGCCGTTAAGTAGGAGAACCGAAGTTAAGTATTAATAGTACGAATCGGGAAACTATTGTTTGATTCCTACGGTGTTGGAAAGTGTTCCAATCCCATCAATTTCAATCATGATTGTGTCATGGATTTGAAGCGTGAAGTCATTCGGCGGAACAAGACATGTTCCGGTCATCAGAAAACAGCCATAGGGGAATTCGCATTCCCGAAAAAGATAGGAGGTCAATTCCGTATGCGCGCGTTTCATTCGGTTAATCTGAACCGAATCCGAATATAGTATGGTCTTCCCGCGTTGTATTTTCATTAAAATCGTTGTGTCGGGCGAAATGGGATCCTCGGTCACATAAAGACAAGGCCCCAATGCGGCACAACCTTCAAATGTTTTGGCCTGAGGAAGGTAAAGGGGATTCTCTCCTTCAATGCTGCGCGAACTCATATCGTTGCCAATGGTATAACCCTGAATGGTTCCTTCACTATTTATGAATAAAGTAAGTTCGGGTTCAGGCACGTTCCAGGTTGAGTCTTTTCGGATATTGACCTGGCCCTTGTGGCCCACCACGCGTTGTGCGATGGCCTTGAAAAACAATTCGGGGCGTGCGGCTTCATACACCATGTCGTAAAACGTGGCGGCGCCAGAAGATTTTGATTCTTCCATTCGCGCCTCCCGGCTTCGGAAATAAGTGACCCCTGCCGCCCACACTTCCTGGGTGCCAATGGGCGCGAGGATTTCACTTTCTATCATGGCAGGAAGACCGCTGACCGGTTGAAGACTTTCCATTTCTCCCAACAAGGTATTGTAAAGGTCGTTTCGATTGATCAGTTTGTCCCAGTTTTCCTTTCGCAGATGGTGTTTGCCGTTGTGAAGTATGACAACACCCGATTTGGTTTTATACAGTTGCATCGAATTCATAATTACTTTCTATTAAAAGGAACAGAAAGTTACAAATAGATTTTAACCCACAGTACCAATTTTTTATGCATGGTCTCACCCTCCGGTACAAAAGCTAATCTTACAAATCCATAATTCCCGACCATCCCAATGCGGGAACGCACAAAAATACCCCGGGGTCACCGGGGCATTTTATCGCCTCTTCCAACTACACAAACTCTTAGATCATAATACCCAACGAGGTCAGTGCGCCCGACACTTTCAGGTTGGCCTCTTCAAAAGCATGCTGGTTAATTTCAAATCGGATCTTATCGTCCACTTTTTTGAAGTTGATGCAACTGCCACGTTGGCCCAAGCCTTCTTTTTCAGTTACAACCAGCGTATTCTGTCCTTTCACTTTTGAATTAATGCCTTCAAATTCGGCGCTTTTCGAGCGGTCGATGAACAACACGTCACATTCCGTTACCTCAGAAGCTGAGCTAAATTTCTTAATGGTAATGATCTTATTCCCTTTCTGTTTTCCGCCATATGCCGAACTCAGTGTATTGAACATTTCCTGGTTTCCAATAACGCCGATGGTGAATTCACCACGGTGGACTTCCGGCCATTGGACATATTTAACAAAGTTGAACAACATCATGGAATAGATTTCATTCACTTTCTTTTCCTGAGAGAATGCGTGTTGCGTGCCCAGCAGACTCAGGATTAATAGGAGTACCCTTAACGATTTCATAGACTTATAGAATTGTGTTTTGTGGTTATATAATTTCGATTCAAAATTATGAGGATAACTTTTTTTATGTCGGGCAGGTTACCGGTTATTCTTTCTGATGTACTATTTGTTTGATTTTATGCATCCGATAAATTCCGGTCGCAGTCCGATCAGTGCTTCGCGGTTTTTTACTTCACTTTTATAATTCATGTAAGGGTTGCGCCCTTTTTGAACATTAATTCAGAAGGCGGTTAAATAATTTTGGCGAAAATTAAAACGCATAAAACGCATGAAACTAAAAATTACAATCGCATTGGGGTTTACAATCGCCTGTTTTAGCGCGATGGCCCAGCAAACCAACGAATTGAGTGTCGATTCGTTGTACAATCTCTCTTTGGAGGAATTAATGAACATTCCTATTAATTCTGCCTCAAAGAAAAGTGAAACGCTGTTTGAAGCTCCGCTTTCAAGCTATACGATCACTCGTTCGGATATTGATAAAGCAGGCCCTACCAGTATCGTTGAAGCATTGCGCCTGTCGCCTGGTGTAATTGTACGCGAACAAGCCAATGGTGAGTACGATGTACAATTAAGAGGTATGGACAACCTGAGCCGGACCAACAGTCCGATCTTCAAAACTAATACCCTCACTTTGGTGATGATCGACAATCGTCCTGTTTTCAATCATGGACTGGGTGGTACGTATTGGGAATCGTTGCCCATTGATATTAATGATGTAGACCGTATTGAAATTGTACGCGGACCTTCGTCTCCGCTATTTGGACCCAACGCGGTAACCGGAGTAATTAACATCATTACGAAGAGAATGAGCCAGTCAAAAACCATGGTAAGTGCCAACGTACAAACCGGGAACTTTACGCCGGTAATTGCAAACGCAAGCTTTGGAAACAAAATCAATGATAAATTCAGTTATATCGTTTCGGCCAACGTGCAGGATCGCCGCAAGACCACTGATCTTTTTTACCAGTCTTCTACTGGAAATAATGTTCCTCTGACTACGCTTGTACCCAATGATTCGATGCGCAAACTGCAATACCCTCACCCTAACGTGGCGCTTCAGAAGTGGGGTGTTAACAGTTATCTGAATTACAAACCTACTGACAAGGTATCTTTCGATCTTTCTTTGGCGCGCCAGGGGTCAACTTATCAGCGTTATTTTGTTGGGGACAATATGAGTACCAGTGGAACGACAACAACTTCTGCAAATCTCGCAGCGACTGTAGGTTCTTTGAAAGTACGGTCTTCTTATACTTTGGGATCCATTACAGACATCAAAGGCGGAGTACCGAACGGCCAGTATGATTATCATATCGGTGAAGTAAATGGTGAATATGAATTCAAATTGGCAAATAAGTATTCTATTGTTCCGGGTATTAACTACCAGAGCGTCAATTTCAACGATGGAAAATATGTGAAACCGGATGCCGGTATCATTGGATATTTTAATAAGAGCAATACCCTTACTACGACTTCCGGTTCACTCCGGTCTGACTTGAATTTTACCAGGAAACTGCGCGTTATCGCGGCACTTCGTGCTGATAAATTCTCTGTTCCGAATAAGACCTATTTGGCTTACGAATTGGCGACCACCTATAAGTTAAATGAAAAGAACCTGATTCGTGCTGCCTTTACGCGTTCCAACAGTGGATCTTTCCTCGGCTATAACTTTTTGAACATCGCAGGTCAATACGTTGGCAATCAAAACCTCAAGATATTTACGTTGAATATGATCGAAATTGGATATCGTGCACAGATCACAAAAGAACTGCAATTTGATATTGATGCGTTCGAACAGCGTGCTGAGAATTTGACGGCATTTTTAGGCTCGGATCCTTCCGGAACGATCCAGTTCAATAATATACCTACGACCGCTACGCAGCATGGAGCAACGTTCTCCTTCAACTTTGTACCGAATGACCGTTTCCAATTCAAACCTTTTGTGACTATGCAAAAAACAATCACCAAGGACCTTCCTTCGATGTATGTAACGCCTGCTTTAGGCCAGTTGATGGGTGCTCCGGTAACGTACAGCAACAGCACACACATGTACACGCCTGCTTCATACGGTGGTTTCTACTCCAATTTTCGTGCAAGTGCTAAGTTTAATGTGAATATGAGCGGTTACTATTTCTCAAAACAGACGGCCTATGATGGTAGCTACGACGCTAACAATCCTTCGGCTAAACCCGCGCAATATGCAGCCGGACAAATCAGCGGCAAGTTCATGATCAATGCCAAGGTTTCTTATGAACCCGTAAAAGGTCTGTTTGTGTTTGTCAATGCAAGAAATGCGTTCGGATCAAAATCGACAGAGTTTTATGGAGGCAACCCGACTCAGGCCATGTACCTGGGAGGTATTTCTTACCATCTTAATTAATCGAGATCATCAAAAAAAAGCCCCGATCGTTCGGGGCTTTTTTTATGAGCACATTTTTTTAAAGCTTAGAGGCTCTGGCGCGCAGCACAAAATCAGCTAACACCAGCGCCGCCATCGCTTCTACAATGGGGACAGCGCGCGGTACGACACACGGGTCGTGACGGCCTTTTCCGGAAACGGTGACATCATTCCCTTCTTTATCGACGCTTTGCTGGTCTTGCATAATGGTGGCTACGGGCTTGAAGGCAACATTGAAATAGATATCTTCTCCATTGGAGATCCCGCCCTGAACACCGCCCGAATGATTGGTTTTGGTTCTGATCTTTCCCCCCTCATTATAAAATGCATCGTTGTGCTGTGAGCCCCGCAGTTTTATTCCTTCAAATCCGCTGCCATATTCAAATCCCTTTACCGCATTGATGCTCAACATCGCCTTGCCCAGCTCAGCGTGAAGTTTATCAAAGACTGGCTCACCCAGTCCCACCGGCGTATTCCTAATCACACCGGTGACGATACCCCCCACGGTATCGCGGCTTAATCTCACCTGATCAATGAGTGCAATCATTTTTTCTGCTGTAACTCCGTCCGGACAGCGCACGATATTATCTTCGGTCTTACTGAGATCGAGTTGGGTGTAGTGGGGAGATTTGATTTTCCCCACCTGCGAAACAAAAGCGTTGATCGAGATGGAATATTTATTGAGCAATAATTTGGCAATGGCGCCTGCGGCTACCCTCGCTGCAGTTTCCCGTGCAGAACTCCGACCGCCACCCCTGTGATCTCTGTGCCCGTATTTCGCTTCGTAAGTATAATCCGCATGAGAAGGACGAAAAGCTTCGGCCAAATGACTGTAGTCTTTGCTTCGGGAATCCTGGTTTTCAATAACCAACGCGAGGGGTGTGCCCGTAGTCATTCCCTCAAAAACCCCGGAAAGAATTTTGAAGGCATCATCTTCCTTGCGTTGTGTGGTGATTTTGGATTGTCCTGGTTTCCTTCGGTCAAGTTCGGATTGAATAAAGGTTTCGTCAATAGCCAATCCGGCCGGGCAACCGTCAATGATCACGCCAATAGACGGACCATGGGATTCACCAAAAGTGCTGATTCTGAAAAGGGTTCCGTAGGAATTGCTCACGCGATTTATTTCTTGAATACCAGGTAAACCGAGGCCCCCAGCACCAGCAAGATAAAAATATTCACACCAACTTGTATCCAACCTCCGCTGGAAGCGGTGTGCAAGGTGTTGTCTGCAGTGTCAATACGGTCGTAGAACGGTCCCAGATCATTGCTCTCAATCGCCTGATTTTTCTGACTTTGCCCGATCACATTCACCACCTGGGCTGAGCGAAGGGTATCATATTTCTTGGTGTTGGGATTAAAGAATACCCATAGAAAATAATCACCCAACTGATAGGTTCCGGGTTCTTTGGGGATCAGAAAATAGTTAAAGGATTTGGTTCCGGTCACCCGGCCATTTTCGCGGTTGATGTTTTGCTTGACATTGGGTTCGTAAAACTCGAGGTTATTGTCTTTTTTTACCATCGGCTTTTCGACGGAAGAGATATTGCCTTCACCATAAATGCTAAATGAATATCCAACACTCTGTCCGGTCTGGAGTTCATTGGTACTCAACTTTTCATCCAGACGGTAATCTCCTACCGCTACCGCATCGCGCATCGGATGGGGGGGGAGTTCTTTCACTTTTACAGTTTTGGATTTGGAATAGAATGTCTTAAAATCTTCCTGCCGGTTTTGCCCGAAGAACGATGGATTTTTGGCCACCTTAAATTTGATCATCTCCAGTCCAACACTGGGAAAAACGATGGGCTTGGTATTTAACGGATAAAATGCGCCGCGGTAGATTTTGTATTGGGTATAATTCTTGCCATTTATTTCAACCGGCTCTCCCTCAATATTTTCAATGTTGAAATTTTCTTCCCAGCAATTGGAGGGCTTTATTTTTTTGAGGATTTCGGCCAGTTGTTTGCCCAGTTCGTAAAACTGCATGGGGGCCCGGTTGTTGTCGGCCACGAGAAAGGAAAGGGTTGTGGTAAATCCTTCTCCCAGGTAAACCTCTTCTTTGCTGGTCGTGAGCGCAAGCAAAGCATCGTCTTTAATATCGACAAACTCGGTAGTACCTCGACTGAAAATATCCGCTGTTGGATCCCGGTCAAAAAAACTGCGGAAAGGATCGGGCTGTGCCTGTACCGGAGGTCCTACTTTTACTTTTTTGCCCGTTACAGAAATAACCTGATCGTTGACTTTCATCTTAAAAGAGGGAACAGAGAACGTGCCTTGCTGAGTGGGCACGTAGGTCATAATGATGCTCTGTGATGAGCTAATCTGACCGTTGACGATGCTGGTTTGAGAAGAAGAAGAGGTTCCCCGTTTCCGCAAGCCCGCAATATCCGGGAAATTGTCATAGCTCTTCAAGTGGTCATTATTAATAGAGACGGAGATCGTCCAGGCTTGATTTTCACCAATTTCATCTGGCCCCAGCGATATTTGGATCTGCCCAAAAACGGGAACGGCCAGAGACCAATAAAAAACCGCTAAAACCGCCTGAAAAAAAGACTTTATCATAGTATTCCCCTCTGGACCACTTTATCGTTCAACAAAAGTAAAATGTTCTTTTCACTATTTAACCGATTTTGTATTTTAACGGTTGCAACCAGCGCAATCGTTGCGCAACGTACTTTTAAATTTTTTTAGATGAAAATGCTCAATTATGTCAAAAAGATCCTCACGCGAGTGAGTTTTGACGCTCGGCTCTTTGAAAAAGAGTTGAGAAAGGCAATCAGGGTACTGATAGCCGAGGAAGTACAGGAGCTCAGAAGTTGGTGCTATGCCAATTATGGGAATCAGTATGGAGCAGTGCTGAATCGCTGCTTTGCATTAGCTTGAAAGATTAGATTTACAAACCAAAAGATCCCGCTCACAGCGGGATTTTTTTTGCTAAGTCCGGTTAAGTGTAAAGATACCCAGGTTCATTTATTTCTTTACAAAAGCAATATTCCTTCTTAATCCATCCAATTTTGTTCTTTGGACGGCCGATTTGTTGAATAGTCGTTGAAAAACCGAGTCGGTGATTTCTGTCCAATCGTGTTGCGTCATTTTTCCGAATTCGGCCGACGGCTCAAACAATGGTTCCTCATGAGGTCTCGAAAATTTATTCCAGGGGCAGACATCCTGGCAGATATCACACCCAAAAATCCAGTTTTCAAATTTCCCTTTTACCCCAGCCGGGATTTCTTCTTTCAATTCTATGGTGAAGTAGGAAATGCATTTGCTGCCATCCACGACATACGGCTCCGCGATAGCATCCGTTGGGCAGGCATCCATACAAGCTGTACACGTACCGCAATAATCTTTTACCGGTCCGTCGTATTCCAACGTCAGGTCAATAATGATTTCTGCCAGAAAGAAGAAGCTGCCCATTTCGCGATTGAGCAGCAAACTGTTTTTACCGATCCAGCCCAGCCCGCTTTTCTTAGCCCACGCCCGCTCCATCACCGGTGCAGAATCCACAAAAACACGGCCATTCACCTCACCGATTTGTTCACGAATGCGATCCAGAAAGTGTTTGAGTTTTTCCTTTACAACAAAATGATAGTCTTCACCATAGGCATACTTTGCAATGTTGAATTCATCCTTTGCCGCAAGGTCTTTTTTGGGATAGTAATTGTAGGCAAGACTGATTACCGACTTGGCCCCCGGCACCAGCAACGTAGGATCAAGACGCTTATCAAAATGATTTTCCAGGTAACTCATTTTACCCTGATACCCGCGCTTCAGCCATTCCTCCACTTTTGGTGATTCTTCCTCCAGAAATTCAGCTTTCGATATTCCGCAGAAATTGAAACCCAATTCCCTGGCAGTGGATTTAATAAACTGGGTTTTCTGGGTTGTTGTGGGTTCCATTATTATGTATTTCCCGGGGTGAGGTCCCCCCTCTCCCTCCGGAGAGGGGCAGGGGGTGAGGTCTTCGTCGGGGTGAGGTCAATCAAACAATCCCGGCCTCTTCGAAACCGGCGGCGCAATCTTCAAATGTTTGAAAGCAAGTTCAGTTGCCTCTCTTCCCCTTGAAGTACGCTTAATGTATCCTTCCTGAATCAAGAACGGTTCGTACATTTCTTCAATGGTCTCGGCTTCTTCACCTACTGCGGTGGCAATCGTGCTTAGCCCAACCGGTCCGCCTCTGAATTTTTCAATTATGGTACTGAGAATACGGTTGTCCATATCGTCTAGTCCATTTTCATCTACGTCCAACGCCTTGAGGGCGTATTGTGAAATCGCTTTGGTGATCGTTCCGTCTCCCTTGATTTGCGCGAAGTCGCGGGTCCTGCGAAGGAGATTGTTTGCGATTCTTGGTGTACCCCGACTCCGGCGCGCAATTTCATAGGAAGCATCTTTTTCAATGGTGGTATGCAAAATACTGGCCGAGCGATTAACGATTTTGGTCAGCAATTGTGAATCATAATATTCCAGCCTGGCGTTAATGCCAAATCGTGCCCGAAGGGGAGAAGTCAGTAAGCCAGCCCGGGTGGTGGCACCAATGAGGGTAAAGGGATTAAGGCTAATTTGAACCGAGCGCGCATTGGGTCCGGAATCCAGCATGATGTCGATCCGGAAATCTTCCATGGCCGAGTAGAGGTATTCTTCAACAATGGGATTAAGCCTATGGATCTCATCAATAAACAAGACGTCATTGCTTTCCAAGTTGGTGAGCACCCCGGCCAGATCACTGGGTTTATCAAGAACCGGTCCGGAGGTCACTTTAATATTAGAACCCAATTCGTTGGCAATGATAAAGGAAAGCGTGGTTTTACCCAGACCGGGTGGGCCATGCAGTAAGACATGGTCAAGCGATTCGCCGCGCTGCTTGGCGGCTTGTACAAAGATTTTGATATTATCGACTACCTTCTGCTGACCGCTAAAATCAGAAAAAGTTAACGGGCGGAGGGCTTTTTCGATTTCTTTTTCTTCAGCGCCCAGGCCTTCGTTGTCGGCTTTTAAATAGTCTTCCCGCATAGTTGCGAAAGTTAGTCGTTAATTGGGTTAACTGGAAATCGAGGCGAGGCGGAGGCGGCGAGGCGTCAGACACCTCTAAGGTGTCAAGACGCCTGAATGCCTGAACGCCTGAATGCCTGGATTTTTTGTTCTCGCTAAATCCGGCTAAACTCGCAGTAGCATGCTGACCGACATCCTCATTCTTTTTTTTGTTGCACTGGGTGCTGGAGGATTGGCGTTTTATCTGCCCGCCATCTCCAATGGAAATTACAAGCTGGCGCTGGTTTTTGCGGGTGCTTATTTATTTTCAATTACCATCATTCACATTCTACCCGAACTGTTTCATCAGGATGTTCAGCCAGGATATGTTGGCATGTTCGTCCTGGCCGGATTTTTTTTACAGCAAGGTCTTGAATTTTTTTCCACCGGGGTAGAGCACGGTCATATCCACGTTCATCACACTGGGCATCGGCACAAAGAGTCTTCGGCCATACTCGTTCTATTGGCCTTGGGGATTCATGCTTTGCTGGAGGGAGGTCTGCTTGCGCATCCCCGCACCGTGGAGCATCACCATGATTCCAACACGCTCCTCTGGGGCATTCTTTTACACAAGGCGCCGGAGGCATTTGCCTTGATGTCGGTGTTGCTGTGCGAGATGAAAAGTAAAGGCAGGGCGGTCTTGTATTTAATTTTGTTTGCGGCCGCCTCACCGTTGGGACTATACCTGAGTGATTTCTTTCTAACCAGCGAAGCCATGTCACCCCGTGCTTTCACCTTCTTATTTGCCCTGGTCAGCGGCAACTTTTTGCACATCTCGACAACGATTGTTTTTGAAAGCAGTGTGGAGCATAAGTTTAATGGAAGGAAGACGGGGGTAGCGGTAATCGCGGCATCCATAGCTGTCATATCGGAATTGGTATTTTAATTAGGCGAAAGCATGATCAATCGGTGGCTGACCTTTGCAACGAATAGAATTTACACAATGCCTGTGCTCGTGCTGATGCCACACAGCCGATGCAATTGCCGTTGTGTAATGTGTGACATTTGGAAGTCCAACCACGAGAAAAAAGAAATTTCACCGGAAGACCTTCAAAAGCATGTTCAGACTTTTAGAAAACTGGGAGTTAAGCGGGTTGCGTTGTCCGGTGGTGAAGCACTAATGCATTCCAATCTTTGGAATTTATGCGATCAGCTGAATGCCATTGGGATAAAAATCAGTTTGCTTTCAACGGGGATCCTTTTGGCGGCCAATGCGAAGGAAATCATCAACCATTGTGATGACGTAATTGTGTCATTGGATGGTAGCCGTGAGGTGCACAATACCATAAGGAACATTCCTTCCGCATTTGAAAAACTGGAACAAGGTGTGAAGGCCTTGAAGACAATCGACGAATCGTTTCCGGTAAAGGGAAGATGCGTACTTCAGAAATCCAATTTCAGAGACCTGCTTAATATTGTTCCGACAGCGAAAAAACTGGGACTTGATCAGATCTCATTCATGGCCGCAGATATTTCATCGAATGCTTTTAACCATGTTCAGGGTAGGAAAGATGAAAAGGTGGAAGGAATTTCACTTACCCTTGAGGAAGTCGGGGAATTGGATGAAATTCTTGAACAATCGTTCATTAATTTTAATCCTGAATACGATCAGAAATTCATTGCCGAGGGTCCGGAAAAAATGAGGAACCTTGCCCAATATTACCGGGCTATAAGAGGAAAGGCGGATTTTCCGGCTCTGAAATGTAATGCACCCTGGGTGTCGGCCGTGATTGAATCAAATGGTGATGTGTTGCCATGTTTTTTTCACAAGCCTTACGGCAATATTTTTGACCAACCCTTTGATGAAATCATCAACTCTTCACAAGCCGTTTCGTTTCGAAAAAAACTGGATGTCACCAAAGATGAAACGTGCAGGAAATGCGTTTGCTCATTGTATCTCTGATCATTTAGAGGATACGGAAAAGGGAGGTTGATGAAAAATCCGAATTTGAGACATTAGTCACCGTTGAGCATTTGCCACAAAGGATTTCCATTCAATGGGTGGGCTTGTGATTTTTTTAAAATATTCGTTCTAAGGTCAGCTACGTCAAAAGCAATTGCTTTGACCGCACTTCCCATTTTCCATCGATGCAATTTGAGATGCAGGGACTTGGCCAGAGACTCCTCGCCAAACATGAATTTTCCCTGGACGAAAACAGCAACTATGGTTTCTGGCTTCTGATCAAGCAAATTCTCATAATAGTTTACGTTATCAATCGGCAAAATGAGCAGGTCTGCTTCGGCGCCATTCTTAATGCTTTGATCGGGAAGATTGAAAATCTCCATGGGAGTAGAAGTTACCATGTCAAAAACCTCTTGCGAATTAACCTGACCTGTTTTTACCGCCACCTTCATTTCTTCAAGGAGTAGCGACGGCCCGGTCATCGTAGAATCGGATCCCAATGCAACACGCACGCTTTTTTTTAAGACCAGCACATTGGCCGTTTTGTTAAACATAAAGAAATTGGAAGTAGGGCACCAGACAACCGAAGCCTGTGCATCTTGAATCAAATGAATTTCATTGTTGCTCAAACCAACACAATGGATCAAAACGGTATTATTTTTTAACACCCCCAATTCATTCAGTTTTTGAATTTCCCCTCGAGCCAGGTCGTCAACACCCTCCGCCGCGTGGATAATGAATGGAATGTTCGGCTTTGACAGAAAATTTTGAACGACTTTCTTGTCGAAGGCAAGTGAGTGCGCCCAACTGTATTTCTTTAGAACCTTGACGGGAAAATTATTGCCGAGAAGGCGATGCCAGGGATTATGATGGACAACGGTGGTCACACCGGAAATTAAATTTTTAATTCCTCCCCATAAAAGCCGATACCGGATGGGTATAGCTTCAATTTCCCTAACCGGAGATTCAATGGGCCGGTAGATATCCTTTGCCCATTGTGTATAATTTTTGTAGGGCGGCGTCCCCATGTGGGGGTATAAATTCATTTCAAGATGATCATGTCCGTTAATCATTCCAGGGTAGAGATAATGATTGCCCAGATGGATCACCCGTTCCTTTTTTCCTGCAGTCAGGACGGAACCGATTTCTTTGATTTTTCCCCGGCTAATTCGAACATCCCCGCTGAAGGCAGTATTCCCCTTAAACCATTTCAAATCTTTCAGCAGGACTTCCATTCATGACGCGTTTTTTCTCGCCCGCAATGCAAATACGATCGGCACGCCATTCCATTCGATGTCCTTCATTTCTTCAAGTTCAAAGCCGGTATCCTTCAGAAGGCTCCTGTATTCCTGAAGCCCGTGCGGGTAGTGGGGAATTTCAAAAACCTTTTTGTCCACCTGAAAGGTTCTTTTTTCGCCTCGTTCGCTAAGGATGGGATGAAAGTCACTCAATACCAACAGTCCCCCAACTTGTAGATTTTCGGCCAAAGCCTGAAGTGCCGGCTTTAGTTCGTGTAGATGTCCGAGTACGAGTGCGCAGATGATGACATCGGCCTTGTCATCGAGATGCAGGTTTTGAATTTTAGCGGTAATAAAATGAGTTCTTATACAATTTTGCTTAGCCTGGATGATCATACCTTCTGAAAAATCAACACCAGTAATTTGCGCGGCACCTGACTCCTCTGCATAGCGACAAAAGTATCCTGTGCCGCATCCCGCATCCACGACCGATTTGCCATTCAGATCCGGAAGCAGCGATTTTATGGATTCATCGGAAGCTGACTTAATGGGATTTTTCTCTTTTGCGTAATGGGCTGACCAGAGATCATAACCCTGCTGAATCTCAATTTTTTCAGGCTGACGGCGTTTGAAAAAATGGATGCCCATCACAATCCCTGAACTTCTGGTTGCCGGTAACGGAGCCAATACTTCATGATTGCTTTCAGTTCATAGGGATAACTGAAAATATTCATTCGGTAACGAAGACCGGAGATGAATCGAATGATCTTGCGCTGTAGGGTAGACAATTTGTAATCACTCACGGTAGGATATTGGGCATTGATGACCGTTTCAAAATCATGAATGTATCGGATCATTTCAGGTTTCAACCAGGGTGTTAAAAACTCCCGATGAAGATCAAAATTCAGCCATTGTGGTTGCATCCACTCGTCGAGTGATTGTGGAAAACGAAAACCGCTGGCTATCGACCCACTGTATAAATCAGAGCCCTCTGTTGGAACCGGAGTATAAACATAAATAACAATTTCAGTTTGGGGATTGATCGACTTGATTTCTTTGATAAATTTTATTTCATCCAGGATTTGCTGCCAGACCTCTTCTTCAGTGGGTGCGGGTAAACCCAAAACAAATGAATATTCAGGAATAATTCCAAATGTTTTTATCCGTGCCGCGAACGATTTTATTTTTTCGCCGGATTGTTTGCCTCCTTTGTCCATTTGCTTTAACAACTTGTCGTTACCGCTTTCGGCGCCAAAGAAAATCATGGTACAACCGGCGTCGGCTATGGTTTGTAACGATTCGTCCGAAAATTGATCCATGGTATCAATGCGGGCTTCTGCCCACCATTTCATTTTTTCGTGCACAATCAATTTTGAGAATTCCACGGCCCTCTTCTCAGAAACAAAGAAATTGTTGTCGTGGAATTGAAAAGCATTGCCGCCAAACTTATTCTTTAGAAATTGTATATCCTGAAAAATAACCTGGGCTGATTTTCCCTTCCAACGGCCCCCAAATATGGGCACCACTCCGCAAAATGAACAGGTAAACGGGCAGCCCATGCTAGAGTGATAGGCAATGGTCTTGTTTCCTAAAAAAGTTCTCCCCAGATATTGATCAATTGAATAGAACTTGTTCAGTTTGTCATAAGGTAAGGCTGGCAATAAATCCTGATCGTACAGATTTGCTTTTTTGGTGACGACCATTTCACCGTTTCGTTTAAAGATCAGGTTTTCAATATCATCTAGTTCTTGCCCTGAGTCGAGAGCCAGGAGTGCCGCCGGAAATGCCTTGTCGCCTGGACCATTCACTACCAGGTCAACCTCACCCGAGTCCATTACAGTTTTGTGATGATTGGAAGCAAAATATCCTCCCCAAATGATTTTTACATTCGGAAATTCCATGCGGACGATTTTGGTAAATGGGATAGCTTGTTTTAACTGCGGACCGGGCATCACGGTGGAAGCGAAATAGCCGAATTCCCCCGTCGTCAAATAGGTTATGATTTTTTTTAGGGGATCCATTTCCCGGTTTCCATCGACTATGACATAGTCTACCAATCCTTCCATCGATGCAGCGATGGCTAGGATGGCATTCGGAATAATTCTCACTGCATCACCTGATCGGGGATTGAAGAGTAAAACCTTTTTCATTGGTCTAATGATAAAGGAAAACAAGTTACAATATATTTTCTTTCGGCAGGAATGGGATATTCCCCACGGCCGCGAAATATTATCCTTCCTTCGCGTATATTGAGGGAAGCTAAATCCTTTATGCCAACAAGTCATTACGCACAGATCGGTAAAATTGCAGAAATGATGGTGCTCCTCCGGCCGCATTCCGTGCTGGATATCGGAATTGGATATGGAAAATATGGAGTTTTGGCCAGGGAGTTCCTGGAGTTTTGGCTGGAATACAAACCCTATGAAGAAAGAAAAATCAAGATTGACGGTATTGAGGCGTTTCCCCAATATGTCAATGCGGGCCATCGTTATTACTACGATGATATCCATTTTGGAAATGCATTGGACCTTGTCCCCACGCTGGGCCAATACGATTTAATATTAATCATTGACGTTCTGGAACATTTCACTGAAAAGGATGGCTTGGAATTATTAAGACAATGCAAGTCAAAAGGAAAGCATATCCTGGTTTCTACCCCGCTCGATATCGGTGATCAGGGTGCGGTTTTTGGAAATGAATTTGAGCGTCACCGGTTTCAATGGAAGAAGAAACATTTTGTGCTCTTTTCTCCTGTTACTTTTTTTTGGAACTACCATTCTATTTTGTGCTTGATCGGTCCGGAGGGGAGGCACGTTAAAAGAGTCATGTCTTTCGTTGGATTGAAAATCAAGCTGCGATCTACGTTTCCTGAGTTGTATCTTTTCTACCGCAAAAAAATCAGGCACTTATTCTTTCGCGAATGAATTGGCCGAAGGAAGTTTTGAACGTTAGCCCCTGGAAAGAAAGCGTCCCACCCAGGCGGATTCTGGCCATTCGGCTTCAGGCATTCGGTGATACCGTGATCACCCTCCCCTGGCTTTCAGGTTTAAAAGAACAATTCCCCTACGTAAAAATTGATTTCCTTATTCTGGAGAAAAATGCAGAGCTACCCCGAAACTTAGCACTATTTAATACGGTCTATGGCTTGAAAGGCCCGGTTGCCAGATTACAGTTTCTTTATGCCAACCTGATTCTGCCGGCATTGTTTTTCAATAGGTATGACATCGTCATCGATCTTCAGCGAAATCGGATTAGCCGCTGGGTACGCTTTTGGTTGTTTCCTGCTTCATGGTGTGAGATAGAGCGATTTTCCAAAAGCCTTGCCGGAGAAAAATTTAAGAACGCTATAGAAGCCATCGGCTTTAAGAATATCGAAATTCCATCTCAATTGAAGTTGAAAGAAGATCCCAGCGAGCAAATATTAATGAGCCATGGCTGGAATGGCGTGGACAAACTGATTGTTCTCAATCCTGCTGGCGGCTTTGTTACCAGAAACTGGCCTTTGGAATACTATATCTCGTTCGTAAACGATTTTCTGGAGCGCGACGACCCTAATTCAAAAATTTTGTTCCTGGGAACCGACCGGCTTATGGAAAAAGCAGAAATGATTTCTTCAGCCGTGAAACGTGGGAAAGTGATCAATCTTGTTAACCAACTCACGCCATCAGAATCATTTGCCGTGCTAAAACGAGCCCATCTGGTTGTGACAGAAGATAGCGGTCTAATGCACATGGCCTGGGTGCAACGTGTCCCAACGGTCGCTTTGTTTGGCGCTTCACCCTCTTACTGGTCGTCACCCATGGGAGCATGGACCAAGTGCCTGAACTCATCCGACCTTGCTTGTGGTAATTGCTGTTCGGATATTTGTCAATTTGGGGATGTGCGATGCTTGACCCGTTTCCATCCCGGGCAAGTCTTCGAAGAGGCGCAAAAATTGTTGGAGTCCTTGCGCATATGAAAAAGAGAATTGCGATTTGGATGTATGGCGGAATAGGAACGGGCAACTTTTCACAAGGTCAGCCGGTTCTGGAAATGTTGATCAGGAAACTGGCGGAAGAGTTTGATCTGATTGTTTATTCACAATCGCTGATCAACACCGATTATCTTCCGGATGGCTTACGAATCAGATTCGCCCCCGCGGCAGTTAAAAACAGAAACCTGCGATGGCTCCTGCTTATTAAATATTTCTTTGCTGATCATTTCCAAAAAAAATTTTCACTCGTAGCCGCTTTCTGGGGTTTCCCTGGAGGATTTTTCGCAACCCTTATGGCGAAGATCTTATTTCTACCCAGTGTGGTTAACTTACAAGGTGGGGATGCGGCAGGTATTCGAGCCTTGAACTACGGTGTGATGCATCGGCCCTGGTTCAAAAGATTAGCGCTTTTTACGTATAGCCAGGCAACGGTACTTACCGCACTGACTTATTTTCAGCGTGATATGGTAATTGGAAATGGGGTATCCAGATCAATTCAGGTTATCCCGCTCGGTGTTGATCCCACGATTTTTAAGGTTTTTCCGGGAAAAACAAGACCGGGAGACCCTCACCACTTTATCCATGTCTCAAATTATAATCTGATCAAGGATCCGGAAACTCTCTTACGGGCCTTTGCATTGATTTGTAAAACAAAAGCGGCCAGTCTGAGAATTGTTGGCGGTGAATATGACAAAAGTAATCTTCAGCAACTGTGCGAAAATCTCGGAATTGCACGGAACGTAGACTTTTATGGACCAGTTCAATACAACAAGATAGCAGATCAGTTTGCCTGGGCGGATACGATCCTTCATACTTCTTTATTTGAAGGTCAGGGAATCGTGATCACTGAGGCTGCCATGTGTGGGGTGATGATCGCTGGTACCGCCGTAGGTCTGATTTCTGATTTGGGCGATCAGAGGGCTGTGGTGGTGCCGGTGGGGGATTTCAATCGGTTGGCAGAAAAAATTTTGAATATCCTGGACAATCCGGAAGTGGCAATGGAAATGAAAAAAAGGGCTTTGATCTGGGCGAGAGAACACGATTTTTTTTGGACAGTGAACCGCTATAAAGAAATATTCAATGAAATCGGTTAGCTCCAAACTGACTGAACGCAAACCCAGGATTGCCTTTTTGGGTGCAGGAGTAGGTCTGCATGGCGAGGAGGGTGAGGGCAATGGAATCCCCGTGCTCATCGCCCTCCTCGAACGGCTTGCTGTCGATTTTGATGTAGTTATCTACTCACTCATTCGCGTGAAGGAGAAGAGTGTGCCAAACGGAGTTCGTTTAAGACAGATTACAAAACGCAAGATCCCGGGCTATGCACAATACATCTTGTTGATCCTTGCGTTTACCCGCGATCATTTTCGAAGACCCTTTTCCATCATCAATGCTATTTCTGCTTTTCCTGCCGGAAGAATGGCCATTATCCTGGGTAGAATATTCGGAAGGCCGGTTATCGTGCATCTTATTGGGTCGGAAACAGTTAGGATGCCGGAGATTGGATATGGAGACTTGATTGTGCCCAGGCTGGAGAAAATCACCAGTTGGGTATGTCGGAAGGCGGATGTGTTGATTGCCCTGACTGCATACCAAAAGAATATGACGGAGAAAAACCTCCAGCTCAATCGGGATGTGACCGTACTTTCCCCTAGCGTTGATATAAAAAAATTTCCTTTTCGGGAACGGTCAATATCCTATCCGATCAGATTCCTTCACGTTGCTTCGTTTCATCCTGTAAAAGATCAGGAAACATTGTTTCAGGCCTTTGCCAAAATAGCACTCCAAGTTGACAGCGCGTTAACGTTGGTAGGCGATGGATTCAATGACCCGGTTGTAGAACAAATGCTAATCCATTTCGGAATTGAAAATAAGGTGATCCGGGCCGGCCTGGTTAGTCACCATGAAATCTGGCGACATTTTGATCATGCCCATATTTTACTGCACACCTCCCGCTATGAATCACAATGCGGAGCGGTTCTGGAAGCAATGGCTAGCGGCGTTCCGGTATGTGGAACCGAGGTAGGAATTCTGGCAGACCTCGGACAACCTTTTGCCGTAGTGGTTCCACCAAACAATCCTGATGAACTGGCTCATCAAACCCTGGCATTAATTCACGACGCCGGGCGATATCAACTACAACAAAAACTGGCCCGCGAATACTTAGTCAGTCATGATGCGGATTGGGCAGCAAAAAAATACAAAGATCTTTTTGTCAAATGGATAAATCAGGATCATGGCTGATCAAGGTGTGAATGGGCCGCCTTTTAGCTTTCGCGAATTTGACCCCCTTCCAGATGGTAAACCTTATCAAAAAAATGAAGGGAAGTCTTGTGGTGTGTAACCATAATGATCGTTTTGCTTTGATGTGAGGTTGCATTAAGTGCTTCGTATACCTCGGTTTCCGTGATCGCATCTACTTGGTTGGTTGCCTCGTCGAACAATAACACCTCAGCTTCACTATAAAGTGCCCTGGCAATGACCAGACGCTGCCGTTGACCACCGGAAAG
This sequence comes from Bacteroidia bacterium, assembly GCA_043785125.1. GTDB lineage: Bacteria > Bacteroidota > Bacteroidia > Cytophagales > Cyclobacteriaceae > ELB16-189. Next base: position 16,842 of record JAYVXP010000191.1, on the reverse strand, counting down.
TTTGATTCCCCTTTCTCCAAATTGAGTCATTAATCCATCAGGCAGTTGGTTCAGCCATTGGCCAAGCCCTAATAGAGGAAGAAGTTTCTGGATTTTTTCTATGTCCGCCTCTTTTGGATCCATGCCAAATGCAATGTTTTCAATTATCGAACCATCCAGTATCACGGGAGACTGAGGTACGTAGGCAAGGTGCTTTCTCCATGCATCGATATGGCAATCTTCCAGGAGACACCCATCTACCCTGATTTCGCCCCGTGTTTCCTTTAGGAATCTCATGATGAGCAGAAGGAGGGTAGTCTTTCCGCATCCCGACGCACCCATCAGTGCAATGCGCTGTCCTTTTGTGATGGACAAACTGCAATCAACCAGTATCAAGGGCTTTCCTGCAAAACCAAAAGAGAGGTTGTTGAGGTCCAGGGTCTCGTTGAAATGAATGGGAACTTGTGGACTACACGCTTTTTCTTGGGTACTGAATTTGGTTAAGCCGGCCACGACGTGTTCATTGGTTTTGATCTGTAGCAGGGCCACAAAGATGCGATTGAGTGATGGCACAGCACGAAAACCGGCTACAGTATACAATCCCAACAGGAGGGTCGTTGTATCGGGAGAAGTATGCATGACCTGCGTGTACAGGACCAGAAGACAAAGGCCAACGGCAGCCGTAGTTTCAAAAAGTCTGAAGGAGTTTGCCTGAAGGATGGTTTGTAAAATCTGAGATTGATGAAGGTCGTGATTTTGCTTCCTTACTTTTTGAACAAAATACGCCTTTCTTTGATAAAGATTGATCTCCAAAAAGTTTTCAAAAAGTCGCAGGATGTGGTGGATCAACCCGGGATAATTCGTTTTCAGCGAATGATTGATTTCGTTTATCTTCTTTTTGATGATGCGGTAAAATACAATTGCTGGCAGAATGATCATCATCAGAAAAAAAACAGAACGCCAATCGTAAACCATCAGACTGACCATCAACATGAATAGGATAAGCCCTTCCGTGAATAGGGTAGCGATTCCCAACAGAATATTGTTGGCAAATGAAATCGGAAGGTGCGCGATTTTTACCTGCTCCGCTGAGGATTGCAAGTCATGGTATTCGATGTATTCGAGCTTAATCAAACGGCTTAGCATTCGCTCAGAAAGAAAAGCAGAAACACCAAAAGCATAGCGCGCCTTTATACGGGTGATGAGAATACTCATAACATGCTTAACCAAAAATAAAACTGCTATCCCCACAACCCAGGCCAACGCAAAGGACTGCTCGCTTTCGAATGAAAAAGTAAAGTAAAGTTTGATCAGGAATGGATTGGCCCGCACACTTTCCGGGCGAACCACCATCAAGGCCATGGGTGCAAAAGAAGCTACGGAAAGAACATCGACCAGCGATTGAAGCAAAAGCAGAGGAAGTACAAACAGGCCTTTTCTGCGATAATCGGGGCCCAGCAGAATAAGCGTCGGTCTTATGGTGGAGGTGTAGAGACTCATCTGCTAAGGATTCTTATCCATGGAAAGGGTGACTGTGGCGATCTTAGAATTCTGTTACGGAAACAGGACGTAAGAGATTTTGGGTTATACATCACCGTAAAATTGAAATCACTTAATGCATGAATGGTATGGTGAAAGTAGTTATCGGTCATTTGTGGAAAACCCAGTGAAGTGAAATATTTGTGGCTTCGCAATCGTGCTGCTTCCGATTCTTGTGTTGACCGATAAAGCGGGCTGTCGAGAATATGAACTTCTCCCTTCTCCGCAACCAATTCCTGTAATCTGGTGATGAGTAATTTCAGATCCGGAAAATACTGAACACTGCTGGCCAGAATAATAAAATCAAAAGCAGCTGGTAACAGCACTTTTTCCCATACGTTGGCATAAACAAAAGACAGCCTTGCGTTGATAAAGAGATTTGAGGCTTGCTTGAGTTCGAATTCATTGACATCTAAACCGCAAACTTCCATCGGCAGATTTTGGATGAGGTAATTGGATAACCAGCCATTTCCGCACCCCACTTCAAGAATTCTTGTGGCTTCTTTTTTTTCTTTGAGATAGCCCACTAACCTTTCCAAAGAAAATTTTCGAATAGCCCATTCAGTGTGAAGAGGGTGATCAGACGGGATTTCAGGAAAGCGTTTAACGAGATCCTCCGTGTACAATCGATTCTCTTTTTCCCTTAACTTCAGATAGAGCCTTTCAAACGCCCCACCATGGCTTAGGTGTTTTTGATAATAAAGATTGTTCTCGAAATGAAGGTTCTCATTAATGTCCAATGTTTCTTTAATCGACACTATTTTGTTTTTTGGAAAGTAGTAATAATATGATCGCCCCAACGGTTGAACGGGAAGGAGTTGTTAAAGTACTCCTCTGCTTTCTGTAAGCTCCGATTAAGGTTTCGATATTTTTTGTAAAAACCGATGGCCGAGGGAGGTGAGGAAAATATTCCCAGCCCCTCAGATTTTATAAAATTAAATGAATTGCCCAATGCTTTTTGAATATCGGAAAGCGAATGATAGTACGATTGAAAATAGTCACCCTCCAGTTGTGCAAGCGTGCCCCCCGCATAAAATCGCCGAGTTGCTTCCTTCCATTTTCCTTTAAACAACCACAACAATTCCCAGGGGCAAAATGGCGGCATAACCACCCAGGTCAGGTAGGCTCCCGGATTGAGCAGGTTTTCGAGATGCCGTGTCACCCTGGACAAATCCTGAGTGCAGTTGAGTCCGCCGAAGTTGGAGAATACATAATCAAAATGAGGTTGGTCCACTCGATCCAGGTGCTCAAAAGAAACCTGCTGATAACTAAAACTGGGCAATGGCTCCTCTGCAATTTTATTCTTGATCTGATTCACCATGCCAGTTGAGAGATCGGTCGCGTGTACACAATATCCTTTCCTGGCAAAATAGAATGCGTCAATCCCTGTGCCGGCATTGAGTTCCAGGATACGATCTCCAGGTTTGAGAAATCCTTCAACATGGCGATAAATTTGCTTTCTCCAGGCCTGCAAAATCGGGTTGGCCAAATCATCCTCGTCAAAATGCAACGCCTGCTTGCTAAACGCCGCGTTTACTGCCGATAATTCATTGATCAACTCAGGGTCTTTAATGTGTTGCATTCTCCGGACCAAATTTTTTAAGCTGGAGGGCGCTCAAGACCGTAAGTGGCATATGATAAACCATCGAAACAAAAGTTCTTAAGTTCCTCCTGTTTGGCAGCGCGGGCTTCGTCAATATTCTTTTGCCGAGTTCTATCCCGCGTTGTATCCGGTATCGGCTGTGAATGTAACGATGAAGAATACGATAAAAGGCCGGAGGATAAGTCCCGTGAAACATCATCGCCAGATCATTAGAATCGGTCCAATTCTTTTTTTCGTTGAGTGTTTCTTTCACTTTTTCATAAAACACCGTACCGGGCAACGGATAGGAAACAGAAATTCCAATTTCGTCGGGCATGAGTTTGAGCACCATGTTCATTGTTGCCTCAATATCTTCCAGCGTTTCGCCTAAATAACCAAATTGCAGAAAGAAGGCCACCTTGATTGACTTTTTCTTCATTAGCAAACGGGCTTCACTGATCTGCTCAACGGTCGTCCCTTTGTCCATCGCATCCAGGATTTTTTGAGACCCCGATTCGGCACCCACCCACACCGTTTCTGCACCGGACTGTGCCAGGGCGTCAATGGTCTTTTCCTGCAGCAATAAATCGACCCGCGATTGGATTTTGTAACGGAACGACAATTTCTTTTCGTAAACCAAAGTATTGAACGCCTGCACCCATCCGGGTTTCAATCCAAAAATATCATCACACATCCAGAAATGGTCGGGCTTGTAATCGTGCAATAGCAATTCAATTTCGCGGATCACATGTTCTGGCGATCTTGAATTATAGCGGTTGCCATAAATGGGCTTGGCGCACCAATTGCATTTGAATGGGCAGCCTCTTGTGGTGGCCAGGTTTAATGAAAAGTATCCATGGTGGTTCATCCAGATTTTACGATAGGAATTGATATCCACCAGATCCCACGCTGGCAGTGGGAGGGCATCTAAATTTCGCATCACTGGTCTGGGTGCAGAGCGTATTGTTTTATTATTTATCTTAAACGATAACCCCAGTATGCTGGAGGGATCACCTTGATTTTCGAGACAATGCAAGAGTTCTCTCAGTGTTTCTTCGCCTTCACCACGGATGACATAATCAACGCCCTGTAAAAAATACTTTTCGCAATGGTCGGCGGAATCAGAACTATTGATGATCACCGTGCATCCCAGTTTTTTTGCTTCCCGGGCCATCACAAAGGCAGCATCGCGCATGACGGTGAGGCACATTTTGGTGAGATAATTAAAGCCGTCATCGTAGATCACCAGGTAGCGTGGTCTTTCGGCCATCAAAACCGGGGTTATTTCCTTTGGCGCTTCTTTTAATCCGGCATCAAACAATTTCACTGTAAAACCCTGGTCGCGCATCACCGCTGCCGCGAGCATCGTACCCAACGGTGGATAAGGTTGTTTGAATCGCCATTGTTTGGTATCCAGACGGTAAAAATAAGAATGGGTAAATAGGATATCAGTCATGCGTCCATTTCCAGGTGTGCTGTAAAGCAAATTCTTCCAATTTTCGGCGATATCGGTCCATCACCTTGCGCTGATAATTGTCAGGATGATTTTTTGAAACATATTCCTTGCTTTTGAAGGCAATTTCAAAATCCGCCGGTGACAATTTTGCACTGTATCGCTTGCGCCATCGATTTTGTGAAAGTTGCATAAACCATTTCTCCAGCCACTGTCCCAGATGGGTAGCCAGTACTTTTTCCATACAGCGCTTCAACAAACTATTTTGATCTATCCCAGGCCCGACCCCGAACACTTTTCCTCGCATATTGGGGAGTATTTCCTTCACCCATGGATTGCAGTCAACCAACTTGTGGTATACCGAAAATCCATACAACGGTATTAATGTAGATAATTCAGTAGCCGTGAAAAGATTTTTCTCCTCAATCCCGAGGTGTTCTTCATCGAGAAAATAATTGACACAGAAATATTTGTGGGAATTCAACAAAAAGATCCGCTTAAAAAGCACAAGGAGTGTTCTGGCTACCCAAAGTCGTTTGGGTGATGTGATAATAAAAAAATCAATGTCGGTGTGCTCATCTGCATAATTTTTAGACAAGGACCCCGAAATCATGACCGCCCGGACAAATGGAAATTGATAAATCCAGCGTGCCCGCTTTGCTGCGATTCGCAGGTAGTCCTTAGCTTTCTCGTTTCCCGCAACCCTTCTACTCATCAGTGCACCATCATGTTGCATGCTGAAAAATTCGCCATATTGAAAGAGAATCCTTGCATCACTGAGCCGCTGCAACTCTTTCGTTACTTCGACTTGCGAAACATGATTTGTCTGTAGGTTATGATAAACCTCCTCCGTTTTTAAGGGATAGCTGAAAAGATCAAAGTACAGCAAGGTTTTTATAATGCTTTGTGACAGTTGTGAGAAATGAATTGAGGTGGTCATGAATGGAGACTTGGGCAAGCTATGCTGTAATTGTTTAGGAAAGATAGGCAGGGATTTTAAAAGAGGGAAGAATACAACTCCTTATACACGGATAATTATGAGTACCGCGGTGCCCTTGTGTCTGGGAATGACCTCTTCTTAATGGTTAACAGGACTTTTTGGCTTGAGTCGATCTACAATTTTACGGTTAATTCTTACTCTTTCCGGGTCAAAAAGCCATCCCCATTTATTAAAATACGTGATGGCGCTTTGAATATTAACCCGCAGCGCCCTCCAGTTTTTATAAGGCGCTTTTCCAAAAAAATGAAAAATAACCGTGTGCGGATAATAAACCGTCCGATACCGCAGATGCATTCTCCGGCTGATGTCAATGTCTTCCGAGTATAAAAAAAATCGCTCATCAAATAAACCCACTTCCTGAAGCGCTTCATTGCGGAAAAACATAAAACATCCTGAAAGAAAAGGTGCATCCATGACCTGATCGTAATCCGCAAACTGAAGTTCGTAATCACGGTTGACACGATTCAACAACGGCGTGAGAAATTTTAGAAACCTCCTCATGATTAAGGTATAGGGCGTGGGCAATAACTTGCACAAGCGCTGTAACTCGCCGGTGGGGTAGAGCACCTTGGGCATGATCAACCCGATTTCCTTTTCCTGATCCATGAAACGCACCAACCCTGGAATTACTTCGGGGCCAAAATAGACGTCGGGATCCAGAACCAAATGGTAATCGGCCTGGAGAAGCGTCTGCCGCATCGCCACATTGTGTCCGGGGCCAAAACCAATATTTTTACCCACATGAATGTAGGTGACCCGTGAATCGGAGATCAACGTTTTGAGCTCATCGGTGGGGGAGTTGTCAATCAGATAAAGGATCGTGTCCCCGGCGCTGTCCAAAAAACTTTGGATGGCCTTAATCAAGGTATTCGGATCATTTTTGTAGGCCACCACCGAGGCAATAACTCTTTTCATTCAAACGACTTTACCGGTAAAATACTGCTTTTCTAATACATCATAACACTTTGAAAAATGCTGAAAGTGGACGATTTTTAGCAACTTCTAGAAAACTAAAAATCGTGGCGTCATGAACAGCATAGAAAACCCGGGCCAATATCATCAACAATACGAAAACAGCATCACCGATCCCGAATCCTTTTGGGGGGAGATTGCAAATGATTTTGTTTGGAAAAAAAAATGGGATAAAGTATTGGAATGGGATTTTCACAAAGCGGATGTGAAATGGTTTGTCGGAGGCAAGCTCAACATTACAGAAAATTGTATTGACCGTCACCTGCCGAACCGCGCTCATCAAACTGCCATCATCTGGGAACCCAACAATCCGGATGACCCAGCGCAACACATTACCTACCAGCAATTGCACGACCAGGTTTGCAAGGTTGCGAACATGTTAAAAGCCCAAGGTGTAAAAAAGGGAGACCGGGTCTGCATCTACCTTCCCATGATTCCTGAACTGGCCTTTGCCGTGCTGGGTTGTGCCCGGATCGGAGCCGTCCATTCCGTGGTATTTGCCGGATTTTCAGCGGGATCTTTGGTGGACAGGATCAATGATTCCGGTTGCAAATTAATCCTGACTGCCGATGGCGCTTTACGTGGAGATAAAAGAATCGATCTAAAGGGAATTGTTGATGAAGCATTGCAACATTGCCCAACAATAGAAAAAGTGATTGTCCTGGAGAAGATGAAATCCAATGCAGTCATGAAGCATGGTCGCGATTTGAAGTGGCTTGATGAAATAAAAAAGGTAAGCGCCATCTGCCCCGCAGAGGAAATGGATTCTGAGGATTTACTATTTATCCTTTATACGTCAGGATCAACCGGTAAACCAAAAGGTATGGTTCACACCTGTGGAGGATACATGGTTTATGTTCATTACACTTTTCAAACCGCTTTTCAGTATCGAGACAAACAAATTTACTGGTGCACCGCCGACCTCGGCTGGATTACCGGACACTCCTATATTCTTTACGCACCGCTTTCTGCCGGAGCCACCACCGTTATTTTTGAGGGAATTCCATCCTGGCCAGACATGGGTCGGTTTTGGAGGGTGATAGAAAAGCATCGCGTTAATATTTTTTACACCGCGCCGACAGCAATACGCTCGCTTGAAAAAGCCCCGCTTTCATTTGTCGAGCAATACGATCTATCCTCGCTTGCGGTACTGGGCACGGTGGGGGAACCCATCAACGAAGAGGCTTGGCATTGGTATGACAAGAACATTGGGAAAGGAAAATGCCCCATTATTGATACGTGGTGGCAAACGGAAACTGGTGGATTTATGATATCACCCATCGCCGGCGTAACAAAACTGAAACCGGCTCATGCCACATTCCCATTACCGGGTGTACAACCCGCTGTGATGGATGAAAAAGGAAACGAACTTTTGGGCAATGGAATTGAAGGAAGGCTGGCCATCAAATTTCCGTGGCCGTCGATGGCACGAACTATTTATGGAAATCATCAACGATTCAAAGAAACTTATTTTTCTACGTTCCCCGGAAAGTACTTTACCGGCGATGGTTGCAAACGGGATGAAGAAGGATACTATCGCATTACCGGTAGGGTGGATGACATCATCATTGTGTCGGGTCATAACATGGGCACGGCAGAAGTGGAAAGTGCTATTGATGAACATGCGTTGGTTTGCGAAACAGCGGTGGTGGGTTATCCACACGACGTGAAAGGGCAAGGTATTTATGCTTTTGTCATTTGTTATCAAAAACCGGCAGAGGAAGAAAAGTTAAGAGCAGAAATCAGGGAAACTGTTTCCAAAATAATCGGACCTATTGCCAAACCGGATAAAATTCAATTCGTCAGCGGTCTGCCGAAGACCCGATCCGGCAAAATCATGCGCAGGATACTGAGAAAAGTAGCTGAAGGAGACACGTCTAATTTGGGTGACATCACCACCCTTTTAGACCCTGGCGTAGTGGACGAAATCAAGGCCGGAGCCTTGTAACTTCTGAGATTTTTTCAATTTTAAGTTACAGCCCAAGGTTACTTCGATAATTTGAGTCATATTTAAAGACTAAAGCCCCCGTTATGAGGAATAGTCTTTTGCCGCTTTGGATCCTTTTCGTCGCAGTTTCCTGCGTTGATCAAAAGGATTATAAGTTGAATTCGGTGGGGGTAAGCCCATCGATGGCCGTGCCGGTTGCGTTTGGAGTCCTCACCATTCAGGATATTCTGAAAAGCACCGATTCGTTGTATGTTAAAGTTTATCCCGATGATCTGATTTACCTCGAATACACCCGCCAATTAATTTCCAAAGATATACGCAACCTCTTTTCCATTCCAGACAAGGCTATCAATCAGAGTTTTGTTCTCCCACCGGGAACCATCCCGGCGCATAATAAGGATATTCGAAGCGACAGTGTTGTTGAAGTGATTGATCTGGGACTCAGCCCTGCTCAATTGAGTTCAATTGACTTTAAATCAGGGACGATCAGTTACTCCTCCACCTTGTTACCGTCCTCAAATCTTCAATATGAAGTATTGCTCTCGTCGACGGATTTGATTTCGAAAACAAGCAATCAAGCGTTTTCCGTTGCAGTCAATGGGACCGGTTCACTTTCGCTTTCGGATTACAAAGTGACCCTTAATAAAAATAAGTTTAACCTGAAAATGGTTTTGGTCCTGAAGCAAACCGGCTCGTCAACAAACATTAACCCCAATACCTCGGTAGCCGTCAATTTTTCAATGGGAGGGATGGAGTTTAATGTGATCCTGGGATTTTTTGGGGATCAAACTGTCTCCCCTCCATCTGATTTATTGAGCATAGGCGCATTTGGAAAAACGTTGAACGGCGCCAATGTTTCATTTGCCCAACCAATGGTGTCCCTGATAGTGAGCAATGATTACGGAGTTCCCATTAACGTGGATTTTACAAAAATTGAAGGCCGCAAAACTGGCGCAACCCTGCCTTTGCAATTGAACCCTGCAAGCCCGATTTCCGTCGCCTATCCCGCAACCCTGGGCACTTCCGCCACAACCTCTGTAGCCGTTACGAATGCAAAGCAAGTGCTCGATTTTGCACCCACTGAAATTTTTTATCAAATCACGGCCCGCACTAATCAAGGGCTGGTTTCTGGGAATGATTTTATGGCGGATACCAGCAAGCTCAAGGTCAAACTGAATGTGGAAGTGCCGATCTATGGGCATGCATCCGGGATTATTTTAAGGGATACAGCAAAAATTGATTTGAGTAAGCTGAATCAATCACAGGTGCAAAAAGCATCTTTGAAAGTGGATGTCACCAATGAACTTCCCCTGGATGCGAGAATCCAATTGTATCTCGCCGATGAACATTATGTGGTATTGGACTCACTTTTGGGCACCTCACAAACCAGTCTTATCGTAGGCAGCAAAGTGGATGCTAACGGTGAACTTGCTACAATCGGCATGATGAATAGCCTGTTGCCATTGGATAATGATAAACTCGGCAAGATTTTTACAGCAAAAAATCTGATCATCGTGGCGGTGCTGAACACGTCCAAAGATACCAATGGAAATGCTGTGGATGTTAAGTTCAAATCAAAGTATACCCTTAAGATTAATATGGGCTTGTTGGCGGACCTGAATTTCAACATTAAATTTTAAACGCGATCATGAAACGATTGCTCTCGGGATTTTTTGTACTCATCGCCACCTTGCCGGTTTTAGCGCAGATGGAAGGTACGCAGTATTTTATGAACAGCCTTCCCCAGGTAGTAGGCAACAATCCGGCATTTGTTCCAAAATATAAATTCTCATTCGGTTTGCCTGTGATTTCTTTGGTTGGCGTCGGGTATTACAACAACGGGTTTTCCTACAATGATTTGATTTCTAAAACTGATGGTGTAGTCAATGCTGACTTATCTAAATGGGTAAAATCACTGACGACTAAAAATTACATTACAACTACGGCCCTGGTGGATGTATTGCGGTTTGGATTCAGAATCAACTCAAAGCTCTACATTCAGGCAAACATGACAATCCATGAATATGCACGCCTTCAGGTGCCGAAGGGATTAACATCCCTTTTTGTTGATGGTACGGCTCCCATTGTAGGCACCAGCATCCATTTTTCACCACAAGCAGAGGGACTGGCCTATCTTGAATCAGCGATTGGCGCTGCCTACAGTATCGATGAAAAACTGACAATTGGAGCCAGGTTTAAGTACCTCAATGGAATCGCCAATGCCACCACAGTTAGTTCCGATGTGAATCTCAATGTTGGAACTGACTACCAATTGTCGGCTGCCGCAGATCTTAATTTAAAAACCTCAGGTATCCAAAACAACGGAAAAGAACTAAAAAACTTTCGCACCAATACTGGATATGGAATTGATTTGGGAGCGACCTATAAACTGACCGACAAATTAACCCTTGCAGCAAGTATTATTGATTTGGGTAAAATCACCTGGAAGAATAACCCCTATGCTTATACGCTGGATAAGAACACGGCCAACTATTCATTTTCGGGTATCGATCTCAAAGAAGTCATCAATGGAAATAAAAATTACCTCAGTGCTCAGTCGGACTCAATCCAGAACCGGTTTAAGCCCAGGGAAAACGCGATTGGATCTTACAGCACCTGGCTTCCAGGTAAAATGTACCTCAGTGCAAACTATGAGTTGAAGCGGAATCTTAATGTAGGGGCTGTCTTCTTTAATGAAAAATTTCAAGGAAGGGTTTCCAGCGGAGGTTCGGCCTCATTAATAAAACATTTTGGAAAATGGATGAGCACTTCATTGAGTTATTCCGTTTCAAACCGGTCGTATAATAATATCGGTGCGGGGCTCTCCTTTAATGTTGCACCGCTGCAATTGTATATTGTAGGGGACAACCTGCTGCGTCTCCCGGGTTCATTGATTACGACGGGACATGCCAATTCGTACATCAACAGCACCCAGGTTTTTAATCTCCGGTTTGGCCTTAATTTGGTGATGGGATGGGACAAGGGAAAAGACAAACTTCCCCGCAACACGAAATCCTACAACGGCAAAGAGAAAGGCGCGACAAAGGAGAAAGTGACCGGCGGAAATCCGAATTACCTCAAAGTCCGGAAGAAAAAATAAGGTTCAAAGTTTCTACAACTTTGAACCTTAGACTTTAAACTTTAAGCCTTGAACCTAACTCCCACACGCTTCGCAGGCATCCGGGTTATCCAGTGAACAAGCCATATCGGCCAGCTTCTGTTCATAATCGGTGGTCACCTTTTGTTCGTAAGGAATGGTTTGCTGATTGTCGATGCTGACAGGAGCCACCGGGGATTGGATTGCAATGACTTCAGCAACGGAAACCGCTTCAGCAACGGGTTCCTGAAGAGCTGACTTATCCAGTGTGAACTTAATGGCATCTGCCGCCGCTGTCGAACGCAGGTAATACATTCCGGTCTTCAATCCTTTCTTCCAGGCATAGAAATGCATGGAGGTGAGTTTTCCGAAGTTTGGATTAGTAATGTGAATATTCAAACTTTGAGACTGACAGATGAATGCTCCACGCTCTGCCGACATATCAATAATGGTCTTCTGAGAAATTTCCCAAACTGTCTTATAAATATCTTTGAGGTGTTGCGGAATTTCCGGGATAGACTGTACCGAACCGTTTGCAGAAATCAGCTTTTGTCTCATGGTTTCGCTCCACAAGCCCATGCTGATCAGGTCTTTCATCAGGTGCTTGTTGGCAATAATGAATTCTCCGGATAAAGTCCGGCGGGTATAAATGTTGGAAGTGTAAGGCTCAAAGCACTCGTTGTTGCCAAGAATCTGGGACGTAGAGGCCGTGGGCATCGGAGCGAGCAGCAGTGAATTGCGAACGCCGTGTTGCTTTACTTCTTTTTTCAATTTTTCCCAATCCCACCGTCCGGAATCAGGGGTTACGCCCCACATGTCAAATTGAAAGATGCCTTTGGAGACTGGTGAACCTTTGAAGGTCTCATAGGGGCCATTCAGTTTGGACAACTCCATCGACGACTCCATTGCGGCGTAGTAGATGGTTTCAAAAATATCTTTATTCAAGCCGCGCGCCTCTTCCGACTCAAACGGCATACGCAACAGGATAAATGCATCGGCTAAACCTTGCACACCCAATCCAATTGGACGATGGCGCATGTTAGAGGTTTTTGCTTCCGGCACGGGGTAGTAATTCACATCAATCACCTTGTTCAGGTTGCGGGTCACGACTTTCGTGATCTCATACAATTTTTGATGATCGAATTTCCCATCTTCGGTTACAAATTTGGGCAGTGCCAGGGAAGCCAGGTTACAAACGGCCACTTCTTCAGGTGAAGTGAATTCGATAATTTCAGTACACAAGTTGCTGGACTTGATGGTGCCGAGATTTTTCTGGTTCGATTTCTTGTTGGCGGCGTCTTTGTACAGGATATAGGGTGTTCCGGTCTCGATTTGCGCCTCCAGAATCTCAAACCAAAGGTCTTGTGCCTTTATTTGCTTTCTGAATTTTCCTTCTTTTTCATATTTCTCATACAGCCGCTCAAATTCATCGCCATAGCAATCGGCCAGGCCCGGAGCTTCGTTTGGGCAAAAGAGTGACCATGATTCGTTGCTTTCCACCCTTTTCATAAACAGATCAGGGATCCACATCGCATAGAAGAGGTCGCGCGCACGCATTTCTTCTTTGCCATGGTTTTTCTTGAGCTCGAGGAATTCGAAAACATCAGCATGCCAGGGCTCGAGATAGATGGCAAAGCTGCCTTTGCGTTTGCCTCCGCCCTGGTCGACGTACCGGGCAGTCATATCAAAGTTGCGCAGCATCGGCACAATGCCATTCGAAGTTCCGCCGGTCCCTTTGATGTAGGAACCTTTGGCGCGGACATGGTGTATGCTCAAACCAATTCCACCCGCTGATTGGGAGATCTTGGCAGTTTGCTTTAAGGTATCGTAAATGCCGTCAATGCTATCATCTTTCATTGTCAGCAGGAAGCACGATGAAAGTTGTGGCTTGGGCGTACCGGCATTGAAAAGGGTAGGTGTGGCATGGGTAAACCACTTTTCCGATAACAAATGATAAGTTTCGACCGCAGCCGGAATATCTTCTCCGTGAATTCCCACAGCGACGCGCATCAGCAAATGTTGAGGGCGTTCGACGACCTTACCATCGACTTTCATCAGGTAAGAGCGTTCAAGGGTTTTGAAACCAAAGTAATCATAGCCAAAGTCGCGATCGTAGATAATGGCTTCATCTAGTTCAGCGGCATTTTCTTTAATAACTTTCCAGGTTTCTCTGGAAATCAGGGGTGCGTTCTCACCGGTTTTTGGGTCCACGTAGGTGTAAAGTCGCTTCATCGTGTTAGAGAAGGACTTGCTGGTCACTTTGTGGAGGTTGGAAACCGCGATGCGGGCCGCCAGTCTGGCAAAATCAGGGTGCTTGGTGGTCAGGGTAGCGGCAATTTCGGCGGCGAGATTGTCCAGCTCCAAAGTTGAAACACCATCGTAGAGACCATTAATCACTTTCATGGCCACTTCTACCGGGTTTACAAACTTGGAATCAAGACCGTAGCAAAGCTTTTCTATTCGGGCGGTGATCTTGTCGAACTTAACAGACTCTCTGTGTCCGTCACGTTTGATAACGAGCATGTCTTATGGGTTGTTTGGGTTGGAAGAAAAAGTTTAAAAAATGTCTTCGAATATATCAAAAATCTTCGTTCAATGAAAATTTTGGACTGGTTTCTTTTTCAGTACTTTTCATTACTCCTGCTTTCTGGTATTCGGCTACGCGCTTCTCAAAAAAATTAGTTTTTCCGCGCAAGGAAATCATTTCCATGAAATCAAACGGATTGGTTGCACCATAAACCTTTTTACCCACGAGTTCGTTCAGCAATCGGTCTGCTACAAACTCAATGTATTGGCACATCAATTGGGAATTCATTCCGATCAGGTTCACCGGCAGGGAGTCTGTAACAAATTCCTTTTCGATTTCAACGGCATCTTTGATAATCCCGATCACCGTGTCTTCCGGAAGTTTGATGGAGATATGCTGCGTATAAAGATGGCAGGCAAAATCACAATGCAAGCCCTCATCACGGGATATCAACTCATTGGAGAAAGTCAGGCCGGGCATCAGCCCGCGCTTTTTTAGCCAGAAGATAGAACAGAATGAGCCGGAGAAGAAAATACCCTCCACGGCTGCGAAGGCGATCAGGCGCTCCTGAAAACTGCCCTTATCGATCCACCGCAGGGCCCAATCTGCTTTTTTCTTCACGCAGTCCATGGTTTCGATGGCGTGAAGGAGTTTGTCCTTTTCCTGAGGGTTTTTTACGTAGGTGTCAATTAATAATGAATAAGTCTCCGAGTGGATATTTTCAATGGCGATCTGAAAGCCGTAGAAAAACTTCGCTTCGGTGTATTGTACTTCACCGACAAAGTGTTCGGCGAGGTTTTCGTTGACAATGCCATCGCTGGCAGCAAAGAAGGCCAGGACGTGGGTGATAAAATGACGTTCTCCGTCATTCAGATTTGCCCAATCGCGCAGATCCTGGCTCAGGTCAATTTCTTCGGCAGTCCAGAAGCTGGCTTCGGCCTGCTTATAGTATTTCCAGATATCATGATGCTGAATGGGGAATAAAACAAAACGGTCCTTATTTTCTTTCAGGATGGCCTCATCGGATGGAGTATTGCTCATGGTTTGTTTTTTTTGGGAGGGGTGAGTGTATTCAGCTTTTTTTCAGTTTGGTCTTGCGCAAACCGATTTTTGGATTGGGCCCAATTCACCAGCATAGCAAGTGGACAAATATTCGAAATGAATGATAAAATTCAAAGGACCTCATCGGCATGCGTCACCCTCCCTGCGCGACATTTTTTTTTTGAAGGAAGAGAATGAATTCATTTTCATTCACTTAAACTCATTGCGTGAAGTGAACTTCGAGATAAAGATTTTTAGAATTTTTTTTTGGCCTGAAATTTTGTGATCCCAATTCAATTTTTTAGGTCTGATTTTAGGGCGTTAAGGAAAGCAATGTGCTACGATGAGTCTTTGGATTAATCGGGATGAAGGACTTCCATATTGCAATTTAATATGAGATCACCCCTTCTGAGCTTAAAAGTCAGGTATTTTTGTTGGATTCTTTGTTTTTTTAAGGCTTCACCCTATCTTTGCACTCCGAATTTTTAAAGCTAAAATTATGTACGCCATCGTAGATATCGCCGGAAAGCAGTTTAAAGTAGCAAAAGACCAGTATGTCTACGCTCCACGATTAGATGGAGATGCAGGAGCTTCCCTGAATTTCGACAAAGTTCTCCTTATTGATAATGAGGGAAGTGTGGAGGTAGGGGCGCCTACGGTAAAGGGGGCATCTGTTTCAGGCAAAATTCTGGAGCATGTAAAGGGAAACAAGGTGATTGTTTTCAAAAAGAAGCGACGTAAGGGTTATGCGGTAAGAAATGGCCACCGCCAGCAATTTACCAAGGTTTTAATAGAAGGTATTTCAAAGTAATTAAGGATATAACATTAAAATTCACTGGTCATGGCGCATAAAAAAGGTGAAGGCAAAGTAAAAAACGGTCGGGAATCAGAAAGCAAACGGCTTGGAATTAAGGTATTTGGGGGTCAGAAAGTGATTGCCGGTAACATTATTGTGCGTCAGCGCGGTACACGGCACCATCCAGGCAAGAATGTCGGGATAGGCAAAGACCACACGCTTTTTGCGTTGACCAATGGTGTAGTTGTATTTAAGAAGGGCCGCGAGGACAAATCCTTTGTGTCGGTGGCAATTCCTCTGGAAGCCTAATCAGGCTTAATCGAGCCTATTCTACTTAAAACATAGAGTTTATAGAATATAAATGCCCTTTAGCTGAGGGCATTTTTTGTTCCCCCCTCCTTACGGCATTTTTAGGATTATTGAAATGTTATTGCACTAAAGAAAGCGGCTGAGCAAAAGCCCTTCGTATGTGGTTGCAATTAAGTTATTCGCGGATTTTCAGGGATTCTTGCGGAGAAAATCAATTTTGAGCGGCGATTTTAACTGTGAAATTTCTTAACAATTTCTTTTTGCAGTTTTTCCTTTTAAGAATAATGGTCTAATTTGGAGCACTAAAATTTCACTATAAATCTAAACCTAAACCTATGAAGAAGTTTTTACTAGTGTGCTTCTCATTCGTTTTTGCGCTTAGTGCTTTGGCGCAGGAACGGGTAGTATCAGGGAAAGTCACGTCCGCAGATGATGGATCGGCTTTGCCTGGTGTAAATGTTTTGCTGAAAGGGACCACCATTGGGACAGTTACCAGTGCAGATGGAGAATTTAAACTTAATGTGCCTGCCTCCGGGGGTGCGTTGGTGTTTTCCTTTATCGGCTTTCAATCCCAGGAAGTAGCGATTGGTGACCGTACC
>JAYVXP010000190.1:0-13680 GCA_043785125.1 Bacteroidia bacterium | reverse complement strand
CTTCGGTCATCGTATCACTCATCTTGGGCATGCGGACAATTTCTGCCATGTGGTTCTATGATTTATTCGGTCAAAAATAGGTCTAAATACCCCTATTTTCAAGCCTCTTAAAAAGGAATATTTCCGATCACCAACTGTACAACCGGGGATTGGCGCTGAACCAGATAAGAATACCGGACGCCAACATTAAACTGCTGCAACAACCGCATAATATTGATGTCAAATTTCATTTCTCCACCAACAGAAGTATAGGCTTGGCTCCTGTTAAAATCTTTACTTTGACCAAACCCATAATCAGCAAAAAAATTACAGCTAACACGTTGAACATTAACCACCGGACCGAGGGCAATATCCGGGTAGATTAAAGGAAAGGCGTAATTAGCCGACATGGAATAAAATTCCTGGAAACGGCTTACCGACTGTCCACGGGGTAAGGGTATCTGATTGCTAAATAAATAATTATTTAATCCCTGGCCATTATTATTATGTGCTATTTCAATGCGGGAACTTTGGAACGACCAATAAGCATTCAGTGAATGATGCTTAAGCAATCCTGGAAAAAAGAACTTTCCGGTAACTGCATACAGACCTCCTTTGAAATCCCCGCTATATGGGGTGCTAAAGGATTCCATGGATAGCGTCTGACCCCATTTGCTGTACAGGTCACGCCGACTCATTTTTAGTAAGCGGTAGGCGAAAAATGAAAAATGATTGTAGCGCAATGTTCCATTGTCGGCAATGTCACGAAAAATATATTGTGGCAAGGCAGATGGAACAATCCTACCTCCGCCGTCAATACTATTATGAAAATTTGTTATGGAAGTAAGCCCCCAATAATTTCCAAATGAAATGCTCTCGTTGTATTTTGAAGTGGTCGTGAGAAGCGGTACCCGGAGGCCCGCTTCCAATTTCGTTTCTTCCCATTTGAATGTGAGATTCCGGGTATTTGCGACCGTGACATTTCCATTCTTAACATCATACGTCAGGTCACCTTCATTAACAGATCGGTTGCCTTTTGAGATGTTAACATCAACAATCGGATAAAAGCCCTGATAACTGATTCCGGCCTGCCAAAACCCGACTCGTTCATTGATATCAAATGTATATCCTGCATTGATTGATGTGGTGCTGAGAATATCCTGTGAGTATATCCCCACTTGAGCTTGCGTAAAACTATTTGTAAAATAAGTCCCCCAGCTATGGGGATTGATCATTCCACTTGCGCGGTGATAGCGGGTTGCCGCAAAATTTTTGGTGGGCACCTGATCCAGTAAGCCGGGGTGTCCCTCCTGATCAACCAGGTGCTGATAAAATGTTGATTCCGGCAAGTGAACTTCCTCCAGGGGTTTCCAGGTAGACGGTTCAAAAGGAATTTTCACTACATCGAAACCATCGCGGGTCTGATCGTTATAATAAATTGTTTTCCCATCCAACGAAACGACGGAATTGTAAGCCCCATATTTACTGCACGTGACCTGGTACCGCTTGCCGGTTTCGGTATCCATGGCATAAATATTATCGATGCCACTGTAGGGTGAGTTATACAAAACATATTTTCCCCATGGAACCGGATAGCCGATATTTTCGTCACTCATTGGTAGCAGGTCAACTGATGTGCGCATTACCAGGTCAAACCGGGAAATGGTTTTACTGGTCTTGGTGGTTTTCAATGCAATGATTGATTTTCCATCGGGGCTCCAGTGGGGCATAGAAATAAAAATATTTTCCGGATTCGGAAATTCCATCATGACCTTCCCATTTCCACCATGGAGTATCACCAACCTGGTTTGATAATCGGTTCCCGTTTCTATTGTGGCGATGCGGTCACCTTCCGGCGATAACGCAGCAGCGGCATAGCGCGTATTCCGGGAGATGATTGTTGCCGTTTTGCTTCGAAAATCATATCGCTTGATCACTGAATACGTGCGCACAAGCCACCGTGGATCATAGCGGAATTCATTCCACACTGCACTGGATTGTGCCGCAGACAACATTCCACTCCCATTCATTTGCCCTTGGACATATTTTTTCTTTTCGGCCCCATCTTTGATCACCACCAGTTGTTCAATGTCCCCGATCCCGGATTTCTGAACCACGATGCTCCCATCCTGCAAAACCTGAGGAAATTTATAGTCGGTATATGCTTTTGATGTCCTGGAATTTACCCGTTCAAAAGACGTGATGGGTAAATCCGCCAGTTCCTTTTTCCACCGGGCAGTTAAATCCGATGCCATTTCTTTGTATAACTTCCGCACATATAGTCCCGTTTCTTTTTTGATGGCATTCGAAAACGCAAAGGGAATGAAGGGAACGTTCCATGCCCGCCTGGCTATTTTTTCCCATATGTCAGCATCGCCAGTTTTCTTTCTTAGGTAAGAGACCATGTGATAACCCAGCACATAGTGGTCGGAAATATTGTTTTTATAAGATCGCAAATATTGTTTATGGTAGTTGAATGTTCGTCCCTCCAGAAAATTGGTGCGCAGCAACAAATTGAAATTCGGTATCCTACCTCGTCCGCTGCGGGTAAACGCTGTTTCGGTGGCCACCGCATCGCCTTCCCAAAACCAATACGGTGCTGCGGCATTCGCCATACCGGAAAGTCCTTGCTGACCCAGTAAATAATAAAAGAATCTATTAAACCCGGTTATGCTTCGCTGATACTGGACAATGTGCCGGTATTCATGTGAAGCCAGTAAATTGAGCCAATCATTATTACCCAAAAAATTGTAGTCCTGCGAAGGCATGGCATAAAATTCGGACCGCCTTGGGGCCAGGGCTACAAAACCATTCGAAACCGCTGACTGATTTTGTAATATGATTGAAATCTTTTTGGGTTTCACGCCCATGGAGGCGGCCTCCGGCTCACGGATTAGCTCCATGGTGTTGGCCATGCGCTGAGCGGGCACCTCAAATCCTTTTGGATAAAGTAGACGGAAATTCGGGGTGTTGATTTGATACCATTCCAGAGAGGGTGGGTTCGTTTGCTGTGTGCTGGATTCCTGGGCTTTCAACAGATCCACTGAAGTCATTAACAAAATACCCACCACCCAAACGCGCAACCGGATCATGATATGAATAAAGCCCCAAACTACGACACGTTTTTCATAATCTAAAGAGACCTTCTATCTTTAGTCTTTTAAACAATACCTTCGGTGTTTCGCAGACTAAAAGAACTATACATACAATTTAAGCCCTATGTGCGGGTTGATCTGATTATGTACGGGGTGATGATCCTGCTGATCATACTCTATTTCATTTTTTCAGTGGTCGTGTCCTAATTCCTGACCAATATTTCATCTACATTATCCTTGATCTTTGTCGCGAGCTCGTCCATGGGCAGATCGTTGACATCTCCCCCAAACGGGTCTTCAATCTCTTCGGCAATCAGTTCCACACTCAACAGCACATAAGTGATGATTAATACTATCGGAATGGTGTAATAACCGGAAGTGGTTACAAATGCAAAAGGTAAGGTGATGAGGTATATGAAAATAAATTTTTTGATAAACATGGTGTAAGAATAAGGTATGGGTGTATTTTTAATTCGCTCACAACCTCCGAGCACATCGGTAAACTCCTTTAACTCTTTGTCGATCAACAGCATCTGATCGCCGCTGATGATTTTTTCTTTGTACAACTGGTTTGTTCGTTCATACAGCAGCGACAAAATAAAATTGGGAACATGTTTCGCTTTTTTTATTTGCGACAGCGTGTGCTCATCTACCTTTAAATCGGAAATCAGAACCCCATGCCGCAGGTGTTCTTTGACCGAAAAAACAAAACCAACAATCATCTGTGCAAACCATTTACGGTGGGTTGTGTTGTCCTGATCCACAAAGGCATTAACCTTGAAGGCCAGGTTACGGGAGTTGTTGACAAAACTCCCCCAAATCTTTCTCCCTTCCCACCACCGGTCATAGGCAGAATTGGTCCTGAATACCAGGAAGAGCCCCAGTACAATCCCCAACAACGAGTGCATGGCAATCGTGGTCTTGAAGTCGCTTTCGTGGAACCGCAGAATCGCCAGCAAAACAAAACAGCAGATACCAGTATAGACCGTTAGGAATATCAACGCCGGTAGCAGCGTTTTCATCACATTCCGGCTGTAGGAATGGAAAATAAGAGAGAACCAAACTTTAGGGTTGTAACTGACCATACTATCTCAACCAGGTTAACGTTTCCGTGTTCAAGATATTTGATTTCGGGATTTTTTCAAAACAAGGAGTTTACAGAAACCAAGACCATTTTAGACCGAATCAGGAAAAATTCTAATTTTGTGCGTTCTCGGATCCATCCAAATTTAAGTAAATGAAATTAATTACGTTTTTATTGAGCTGCATTTGCCTTTCTTCCTACGGCCAGGATTATCTTGTAACCAATAAGGGGGACACACTCCGGGGGACAATAAAGCCCATGTCCTACGATTTGCTCGACCGCGTTCAAGTTTCTCAAAACAAAAAGAAAACCACCCTGACAGGATTACAGGTGAGGGTCTTTCTTTATGATGGTCATTTGTATCATCCCATCCGCCGCGAAAACACGATCCGATTTATGCAATTGTTAAAGCCTGGCTATCTGAGCCTGTATGCTTACCGGTTTGAAAATCAAAGTAACTTCGATGGTCGACTTCTGGTAAAACGAGGCGGATCAATGCTGGATGTACCCAATCTGAATTTTAAAAAATTATTGTCTTCTTTTTTGACCGAATGTTCCACCGTGAGAGAGAAGGTGATGTCGGGTGACTACGGCAGAAAGAATCTCGACCAGGTTATCAATGAGTTTAATGCATGTGTAGAAAATGGCACCTTGGCGGTTATGAAAGCTGATTCCGTTGCCGTTGAATCCAATCGCAAAGCGCTTCCGCTGGAAGACCTTAAGAAAACAGTAGCCGGACTGCAGGACTTCAATTCAAAAAAAGATGCCCTTGACCTGATCAATGATATGCTTGATAAAGTCAAAGGCTCACGATCCATACCGAATTATCAGATGGAGGCATTGAAAGGGTTTCTGCAGGGCAACGAGACAACCAAGGACGGATTAGAGAAAGTGCTGACGATGCTAAAAACAAATTAGCTTGTTCACCGGTGAAGAAGTTCCTGTATTTTTCCCTTGTTCTGCCACAATATAAAAACAGAACAAAGCGCAACGATGAGGGCGTAAATAAATAATTGACCACCGTCGCCCTGAACTTCAATACCCAATAAAGTCAGGTGCATACCCATGGCGCCAACCATCAGTCCCAAGGCAAATCCGGCACCTAACCAGGCTGTGGCAGATATCAATAATAAGACCGAAGCAACCAATTCCATCGCTCCCACGCCAATCCTTCCCCATGGCTCCATTCCTATCGTCGTAAAAATATACACCGACTCGGGTGAGGCTGTAAATTTAAAATATAGCGTTTGAACCATAATCAACGCTGCCAAAAGTCGAGCGCCCCAATAGAAAATTTTTGTCGTATTACTCATGGCTCTAATACGGTTAAGTTCCTACAAAGGATTGTCGGATGACCGACCAAACATTGAATATCGATAGCAATCTTTAAATTTAGCAAAAATATTCCTGCATGTCCCCGTTCGAGGTAAATCCATCCATTGCCCATGCAAAAACGCTGTCCACCGACTTTTACCTTGACCTCCGGTACTTTGAAGAATCTAAAGAAAAGATATTCTCACAAAGCTGGCAATGGGTTGGGGATAGCGATCCGGTAAAGGAGCACGGATCGGTCATGCCCGTCACACTGTTGGAAAATTTTCTCGACGAACCCCTACTCCTCTCTCGCGATCAGCAGGGGACACTACACTGTTTGTCGAATGTATGTACTCATCGCGGAAATCTGTTGATTGAAAAAACCGGTCAGGTCAATGACCTCCGGTGCAAATACCATGGAAGACGGTTTCACCTCAATGGCCAATTTCTTTCTATGCCGGAGTTTAAGGAGGTAGAGAATTTTCCCTCACCGGAAGACAACCTCACCTCACTTTCCTTTTTTCAGTGGGAGAAATTACTATTTGCCTCACTCCATCCGGCCGCTCCTGCTGAGTTTTTCTTCCGTGAAATGAAATCGCGCATTGGCTGGATGCCATTGGATCAATTTGTTTTTCGTCCCGATCTTTCCAAATCATACGAGGTCAATGCTCACTGGGCTTTATATTGCGAAAACTATCTTGAAGGTTTTCACATTCCTTTTGTCCATGCCGACCTCAACGCCGCAGTCGACTATGGAAATTACACAACAGAATTATTCCGATACGGAAGCCTTCAACTCGGATTATCGAAAGTCGGAGGCGCTTGTTTTGATTTACCTGCTTCATCAAAGGATTACGGCAAAAGCGTGGCCGCATATTACTTTTGGATTTTCCCCAATATGATGTTCAATTTCTATCCATGGGGGCTTTCCATTAATCTCATTCGTCCTTTAGCCCCTGACAAAACCCATGTTTCATTTCTTTTTTATGTGTGGGACGAAAGCAAACTCCATCAGGGAGCTGGCGCCGATCTGCACGGTGTTGAAATGGAAGATGAGGATGTGGTAGAACATGTTCAAAAAGGAATCCGGTCTCGTTTTTATAAACACGGCCGGTATTCCACAACACGTGAACAGGGCACGCATCATTTTCACCTTCTCCTTGCCGAATTCATGAATAAGGGTACATGAAACTTGCACGCACCTTTGGCTTGTCGTCATCGATATCCATTGTTGTGGGCGGAATAATCGGATCGGGCATTTTCATGAAACCCGCCTTAATGGCTTCCGAACTCGGCTCTCCTCTTTTATTAATTGTTGTATGGGTTCTCGCTGGCGTGCTTACCCTTTTTGGGGCCCTGACGAATGCCGAAGTGGCTGCCATGATTCCGGAAACGGGAGGTCAATATGTATTCTTTCAAAAAATGTATGGCGACTTTGTTGCCTTTCTTTATGGCTGGGCTGCCTTTGCCGTTTTCAATACGGCGGGCGTTGCTTCCATCGCGTTTGTGCTCGCTACCTATGCCGAATATTTTATCAAACTCCCACATTTTTCTAAGGAAACTGAACAACTGATTTATCTTTTTATTCCGGGGATAGGGAAAATTTTTCCCCTGGAAAACATGGGGGTTAAATCTCTCACCATCCTGGTTGTAGGAGGACTAACCTGGGTTAATTACCGCAGTGTAGAATCCGGTGGCCGTTTGCAAGTTGTATTCACGGTGTTGAAAGTTGCAGCGATGGTTTTTTTGATTTTCGGTTTGTTGTTGGGCGGAAATGGAAAGTGGTCAAATGTGACTACCCCCTCCACTTTAATCCATCATTCCGGTTGGTCGATGTTGTTGGCCATTATCGCGGCCACTTCTGGTGCCTTTTGGGGATATGACGGATGGAACAACATCACGTTTGTCGCCGGAGAGATTAAAAATCCTCAAAAGAATATTCCAAAGAGCCTCCTTATCGGGCTGTTGATCACCATCATCACTTATGGATTGATCACACTTGCCTACACGTATGTTCTTCCGATTGATCAGATTGCTTCTTCGACCTTTGTTGCATCGGATGCAACGCAAAAAGTATTTGGATTGGCAGGAGGAGGCTTGATCGCGGTGCTGGTGATCGTCTCAACATTTGGAACCACCAACGGAAATATTCTTGCCACAGCGCGTGTCAGTTTTGCGATGGCGCAGGAAAAACGTTTTTTCTATTGGGTGTCGGCCGTACACCCCCGGTTCAAGACCCCCGGCAATGCGTTGGTCCTCCACGCGATCTGGACTTCCTTGCTGGTACTCAGCGGATCGTTTGACATGCTCACCGATATGCTTGTGTTTGTAAGCTGGCTGTTCTATGGATTAAGTGCGGTTGGAATTTTTATCCTTAGAAAAAAAATGCCGCTCGCGGAGAGGCCTTATAAAGTCTGGGGGTATCCCTTTGTTCCGGCTTTTTTTATTCTGATCACTTTCCTCTTTCTTACCCTCACCCTTACAAACGATATCTCCAATTATCTTTCCGGCGCTACACCGCTGATCAATTCACTTTTTGGTCTCCTGTTGACCGCATTGGGGATTCCACTTTATTTTTATTTCAGGAGGAGGCTGGAATAGTTTACGGCTTCTTTTTAAATCCGAGGGACGCTGAATTAATACAATAACGCAAACCGGTGGGTGCGGGTCCGTCGTCAAAAACATGGCCCAGGTGACCTTTGCAGACTGCGCATTGCACTTCAATACGACGCATTCCAAAACTATCATCGATCACTTCAATTATCTTCGACTTATCGATGCCCTGATAAAAACTGGGCCATCCACAACCCGCATCAAACTTGGCCTTGGAAGAGAAAAGTTCAGTGCCACAACCTTTGCAGACATATACACCGGGTTCAAAGAACTGGTCATATTCCCCAACATAAGGACGTTCCGTACCCTTCTGACGCAGTACACGGTATTCTTCAGGCGTTAATTTACTCTTCCAATCTTCATCTGTTTTCGGGAGGCTCATAATTTTAATAGGTGTAGGTGTGGTGGTGGCTTTGGACTGGGCTTGCAACGACAAACTGCCTGAAAGCGTTAATGCGAAGATAACCAGCGAAATTTTCCTTTTCATTGTTTTCATGATTCAACAAACTAACGCAAAAACCCGCCCAGTAGTTTTTTGCTAGTGTGAATATGACTTGTTTTGTCGCTTGGCTTGCAAATTGCCGAACTCCTGACCATCGGGCGCCTGTAAGAATTCCTTTTACCGGTCCAACCAGTCTTTAAACTCCTGCACCCGCTCCCGTGCGATAATCACGTCTTTATCTTCGCTCGTTTTCAAAATCACTTTCAACCGGCTATTGGTATAGCTGATCATATCCTGAATGGAGCCCGGGCTGACCAGGTATTTCCGGTTGATCCGGAAAAAGTTGTCGGGATTCAATAGACCTTCCAATTGATCGAGGGTGAAATCCAAAACGTGTTTTCGTCCATCGCGGGTTTGAGCAAATGTTGCTTTATCGAAACTGAAAAGGAAAAGTATTTCGCTCACTTCCAGAGATTTCAAATGTTCTCCAACCTTGATCACAAAACGCTCCTTGTATTTCCGGGTCAGCATTAGTATGGCGTTGCCAATGCTCTCCAGCATGCCCGAGGGAGTTACTCTGCCCAACGCCAATTGCTGGTATTTCTTGAGTGCTGCCTGAAGCTCGTCCTTATCCACGGGCTTGAGGATGTAATCAATACTGTTGACCTTAAATGCCCGTAGTGCATACTCATCGTAGGCCGTCGTAAAAATAACCGGGGCGAGGATTTCCACCCGATCAAAAATCTCAAAACTCAATCCATCAGCCAATTGGATGTCGATAAAAATCAGGTCGGGAGCCCGATTAGCGTTGAACCACTGAACTGCTTTTCGGACCGAATCAATCTTATCCAGAATATGAAGGGATAAGTCCAATTCTCCTAGCAGTGTTCCAAGTCGCTCTGCGGCCTGCGGTTCGTCTTCTATGATCAAGACATTCATCTTATTCCGGTTGAATGACAGGAAGTTTCACAGTAAACAAAGCGCTGGTTTCGATTACCTCGACCGGCGTTTCACTTAAGAACTCATAGCGCTTGATGATATTCTCCAATCCGACACCGGGTGATTCTTCGGATATAATTGTTTTCTTCTGAACATTATTTTCCACGACGATAAAATCAGAATCAGCGTATAATTTGATGATCAATGGATCCGCTTCGGACAAAATGTTATGCTTGATGGCATTTTCAACCAGCATCTGCAACACCAGGGGCGCTACCCGGGAATCCAACAGGGTTAGTTTTTCGTCCACTTTCAAATTGTTGCCAAAGCGGATTTGCTGCAGAAACAAATACGAATTCAAGAACTTCAGTTCTTCGCGCAGGCTCACGACTTCCCTGTTGCGGGTATCCAGTACATACCGGTAGACGTCGGAAAGCTGTTTAATAAACTTGGCAGCCTTATCGGGATCCTGGTAAACTAAATTGGTCAATGCGTTCAGGCTATTGAACAAAAAATGAGGATTGACTTGATTCTTCAAGCTCTCGTATCGGGCAGCCATTCCTTCCCGTTGTAGTCGCTCGCTCTGAATCGTTGCTTCCTTCCAATTCATCAAAAACGATCGACTTTGAAGAAAGATCGTTATGAGCAGGGTAATTACCAACGAGGTAATCAGCGTACGGATAAAATAATCTTCCAATGAAAATCCGGTGATCAATTCATAGACTAAAGCGATGATGAAAATGGCGGCGATGGTGTAGGTGATCGTGACCAGAATGCCCAACAAAAATCGCCGGACAGGAAAATCAATCCAGGAAATCCTGTTGGTGAGCCAACAACTAAGCTGGTCGTTCCCATGCCATAATGCAAGCCACAAGAGGCAAATGATACCTGCTACCTTGAAATACAAATCCGCGGAGTCCCAGCAATTGGAACATGATAGGAGGGTTGCAATACACCCGGCCACAATCAACAGGCCTGATAATTTCAGGTTTGATTTGACGATGGCCGGGTTCCAGTTAAAGATCATTCGTTGAAGTTAATAAGATTTTATTTGCATTGGCTGAGCAAACCCTTTGTCGTTTCTTTTCCCCACTGCGGTGCCAACGCATTATCTGATTTAAAGGTCTCAAATTTTTCCAATGCTTTTTTTGCAGTGGAACATGCTTCAGCCGTAGAAGATCCAAAAAATTGAGCGCTGCCATATTGCATTTGGGCCAGCATCGCCAGGGCACGGGGGTTTTCAGGATTCAATACCAGTGCCTTTTGATAGGATTGAAACGCCAGGCCCGAGTACTTTTGGCCCCGGGTCGTTGGGTCAACCGTCACTCGAATCATGTTCACGAAACCTTCCAGCACACTTATTTCTGATTCATTCTCATTAAGAGCCGTTGCCCGTTCGATGCCCGCTGCGGCCTGATCCAGGAAGGCGTCCTTTTTTACGGCCAATTGTTCCCTGTTGGCCATCATCACATAACCAAAAGCAATATAATAGTAAGGTTCCCATTTGGTCTTCTCGAAGCTGGCAATGCGCTCGAGAGCATTGATGCCCTGCTGAAGTTCATCATTGGTTTTGGCGTTGTAAACCATTTCAATGTTCTTCGCCATCTGCTGAAGGTATTTTTCGTCATTTCCGAATGCAGTGCTCATCGATAGTGCGAAGGCAAGAATGTACATTGTTGTTTTCATAGTTGTATTGTTTAAAAGTTTGTTTGTCGGTCTCTTTTCCTCACCCCGGCTGCGCCGGCGCCACCCCTCTCCAAAGTGGAGGGGAAGGGGGTGAGGAGAATCAAAGATTTGGAAGTTGGTTCATGGATTTATTTTTTGAAATTGTGATAAAGACGGCAATGAATATGAATCGTCTTGCCGCCTGTCGCACCGCACGGCTTGAATAATAGCCCTGATCATTCAGCGCAGAACTGTATTGATAGCCAAAAACATTATCGCGGCCAAGAAGGTTGGTGCAGGATAAATAAAGTATCAATGATGGCCTTGGGAGGTAAGCGATGTTTGCGCTGAGATCCTGATAGAATGGAGTTTTAGCGGCATTAAATTGGTTGCTGTTCGGATCATTGTACGGTCGTCCGCTGGAGTACGAATACGTCAGACCCAATTGGGTTTTGAGCTGGGTAATAAAATGCTTGTATACCAGCGACAAATTGTGTTTTGATGCAAAGTAAGGTGTTGCAGAAACCGGGAAGTTCAGGTAGCTGCGTTTCGTGACGAGGTAAGAATAGGAAATCCAATAGTCCACATTTTTGAAAGTTCCATTGTCGCGCCAGAAAAATTCGATGCCTTTTGCATAACCGTTGCCGGAATTGTTTAAAAAGGTGCCGTCCTGATCAGCAAACTTGACGAGGTGATCATACTGCTTGTAGTATGTTTCCACACGAAAGGTTCTCCGGTTAGTCATAATCTGGTAGTTGAGTATAAAATGTTGAGCAAGTTCTTGACCTAGATGAAGGTTCACGCGTTGGTACTGATTCTTTGCCGACTGCCTGAATCTTCCGTAGGCAAAAGCAAATTGACCTTTCTTCCCAGGTTTGTAGGCTAGGGATAACCTTGGATCCACACTTGCTTTATCAATCAGACCACTATATTCCAGGCGTGCCCCTGCTTTGGTTACAAAATGTTGGTTCGCGTACACTTCCGTTTCGGCAAACGTAGCGATCAGGGGTTCGTGAAAAGACTGAGCAAGAATCTGTTTCGTGGTATCGTTCCAGCGGGACGCGTTGTAATTCCGGTCAATGATCTCAGCTCCAACTCTCAACTCCATTTTGTCTGAAACCGAGTGCTCCGCAACAAGTTTGGCATGAACGCCCTTTTCGGTTTCGGATAAGGGGCTTCCGTTGAGATTGACTTTATTTTGGTTAAAAGAATAAGCGAGGCCGCTTTTTAAAGTCCAGGTATCATGAAATGAGCGTAAAAAGGTAGCATTGCCATAGCGATAATTATTAGCCAGGTTATAAAGTTGCTTTTGCTCGGGATAAAGAATATCATGATTGTAAAGGGAAAGCCCTGACTGGTTAAAGTTGCCGTAGACTTTCAGCAGGCCATCTTTACCGATTTTCCGACGGAAGGCGGAACTTCCTTCGAGTGAAACCGGTGGGCTTTTCCAATCCACGCGTTGACTGATCAGCCCAAAGTAAGGTCGTATATCGGTGTATTGAATTTTTCCGGACAACGAAGAACGCTCCCAAACCTGGGTATGCGCCACATCGGCTCCAACCGACAGAATGCCAATATCGGTTTGGTTCATCTCCGCTTTATCTTTTGAATTAAGTACCAGCGCGGAAGAAAGGGCTTGCCCAAATTCGGCAGAATATCCACCGGTACTAAAACTAGTGCCTTTAAACATGAAGGGAAGAAATCTCCCGCGCGAAGGGGTACTAGGTGCCGAAGGACCATATGCATTCAGGACTGCCATTCCATCGATGAAGGTGCGCGTTTCATTCCCGTCGCCACCGCGTACAAATAGTCTCCCGCTCTCCCCTACCTTTTGAGTTCCCGGAAGCGTGTTGAGTGCCCCGGCAATGTCGGCAGTCGCCCCTGCGGTGGTGGCTATATCAATCGCTTTCAAAATGGTTCTGCGTTTTTCTTCACCGGCAGTGAACGAGCCGGCCGAGATGGTTACTGCCTCCAACTCATTTATCTCTTCCTTTAGCGTTGCAGCAATCGTCAAGGTTGTACCATTTAATTCAACTTGTCGGCTGAAAGACTTAAATCCCATAAAGGTGATCAGAAGCGTTTTCGTACCTTTTTCATCGGAGGTAAACGCGAATGAGCCATCCGCCGCAGCGGTTACGCCACCGTATGTGTCCAGAAGTAGAATATTTGCTCCGGGGACCACCCCGCCATTTTCGGTTTTTACGATGCCGGAGATTTTGGTTTGACACAAACCGCTAAGGGTAAGGATGAGGGTAGATAAGATAAAAGGAAGAACCGCTTTCATCATTGCTTGGCTTTTCGGTCGATTATGCTGTAAAGATTGACTTACACAATCGTCTCTCTAAAAATATTCTTCTGAGTTGTGGAATAATCCGTATGAGTTGTTTGTAGGAAAGGATGGGCTTTTCCGGAGATTGGTTATTTTTGCGGTTTACGGTAACTGAGCAATTGAATAATGGCCGAGTACAGCAAAGAAGAGATCAAGCGGATTGAAGATAAATGGCGTGAGAAGTGGGAAAAGGACCAGGTTTATAAGACTTCGGAAGACC
>JAYVXP010000189.1:0-13681 GCA_043785125.1 Bacteroidia bacterium | reverse complement strand
TCCAATTGGAAGTTGTTCCTATCCACCCTCCGGAAGAGGGAACGATGGTCATCTGAAGTGGGATTGATATCCCCGTGCATCCCCCGGAGGTAGCTTTTCTCCGGTACCATGTCGTTTGGGTTAGCGAAGGAGGAGTGTAGTTCTGCGCATTATTCGTCCCTGAGGCTAGCCCAAAACCGGAGATGGATGAAGCGGTGCTGGATTCCCAATTGTAGGTTGGGGAGGCTACCACATTACCAGCGAGTGCAACAGGAATGCTGCCGGAGCAAAGTGTCTGATTAGCGGTGACAGAATTCGAAAAACTGCAAAGGTTGTTTCCGGAGCAGGGGCCAGTGCCGCAATCATTGGTACTTCCAAAAATATTAGATGAGCCAGTTGTGGTTATCGTTCCTGTCGTGAATAAATTTCCCGAACCTGAAAGGCTCACATTGCCAACAGGTGCGCTATAATTACCATTCACTTGCACAAGACCGGCATCGGAAAAACTGCCAGTACCGTTATTATTATTCGTGCAATTCCCATTAACAATCAGCGTGCCACCTGATTCAACTGTAATGGTTGTATTATTTCCAATTGAAAGAGGGCCAACTATTAAGGTTGCACCATTACGAACAAATATGGTTGAATTATTCCAGGAAGCTGCGCCTTCAAAAGTGGTCGTACCTGCCTTTACGTCGAATGTTCCTCCAGCCGTATTGACCGTTAATGTGTAAGCTGTTCCCCCTGGCAAATCGGTTGCGTTTTGAAACAATGAATACGTACCGGTAGTAATTGTGATGTTTTGATCTAGTACCAGAGGATTGATGACATTGACCGCTGAGGCTCCTCCAGGGACAACGCCTGTAGACCAGACGGTGGGATCAGTCCAATTACCACTCGAAATAGTTGTTTGAGCTGTGCCCTGAATGCCAATGCCCATTATAACCAACACAACAAATATCCTAAGAATCGATCTGATCATAACTGGTAGCGCCACCCTCAAAAACTTAGCAAAGATACTTGTTTGGTTAAACAATATAAGCCCTGAATTCCTATTTATTTCATTGTTGTGCCCCTATTTGCGACTATAATTCGGAGCCTCCCGGGTTATGGTAACGTCATGCGGATGGTTCTCTTGTATTCCCGCTGCCGTGATTTTCACGAATTTGGCATTTTTCAATTTTTCAAGGTTTTTTGCTCCGCAATAACCCATCCCGGCGCGTAACCCCCCTACAAGTTGATACAGTACTTCCGAGATTGATCCTTTGAACGGCACCCGCCCGGATATCCCTTCTGGCACCAACTTCTTGATATCATCTTCCACATCCTGAAAATAACGGTCTTTTGATCCGTCCTCCATCGCTTCGATGGAGCCCATTCCCCGATAAGACTTAAATCTCCTCCCCTCATAGATAATCAATTCACCAGGGGCCTCCTCTGTGCCTGCCAGCAGCGAACCAATCATGACACTGTCGGCGCCTGCTGCAAGGGCCTTTACGATGTCGCCTGAGAATCGGATACCGCCATCGGCAATGAGCTTGGTCCGCGAGCCTTTGAGTGCTTTGGCTGCCTCATGGACTGCCGAAAGCTGGGGCAAGCCAACGCCCGCCACTACGCGTGTTGTACAAATACTTCCTGGCCCTACGCCTACCTTGATCGAATCGGCTCCAATTTTTGCCAACGCCCTGGCTGCCTCACCCGTAGCAATATTGCCTACGGTTATTTCAAGCTCCGGAAATTTTTTCTTGACCCGTCGGGCCGCATCCATTACCCCTTTGGAGTGTCCGTGCGCTGTGTCGATGCTGATCACATCTACACCCGCATTTTTCAGCGCTGCAATACGATCCAGAATATCCGGCGTAACGCCTACCGCGGCCCCGGCCCGTAACCTTCCAAACTCATCCTTGCAAGCGTTGGGTTTATTTTTCTTTTTCAGAATGTCTTTGTAGGTGACCAAGCCTGTAAGTTTCCCTTTTTTATTTATGATCGGAAGTTTTTCAATTTTGTAGTTCTGAAGAATCTTTTCTGCCTTTTCCAGCGTAATGCCCTCTGGCGCAGTGATCAGGTTTTCTTTGGTCATGATACGCTCTACCGGCATGGACATATCCTTTTGAAAACGCAAATCGCGGTTGGTGATGATCCCAACAAATTTTCCGTTCCCATCCACGATGGGGATACCGCCGATCTTGAATTCGCGCATAATCTTTTCCGCATCGCGCACCGTAGAGTTGATCTTGAGCGTGACTGGGTCGAGAATCATTCCGCTTTGCGAGCGCTTTACCTTTCTGACTTGATCAGCCTGGGCAGCGATGGACATGTTTTTGTGAATAAACCCTATCCCCCCCTCCAACGCCATGCTGATAGCTAATTCAGCCTCTGTCACCGTATCCATGGCAGCAGAAATGATGGGGATGTTTAGCTTAATGTGTGGCGTTAAATAGGTTGAAGTGTCCGTTTCACGGGGTAATACTTCGGAATAAGCAGGCACCAATAGTACGTCATCGTACGTGAGGGCTTCAAAAAGAAATTTGGAAGAATTGAAAGGCATGGCAAATAATTTAGGATTCATTATTTGCCGGGTAAAGGTAAACTAATTTGATGATTTACCAATGTGGGGTTAAGTCGATTGTCGTAACTTTGGATGGCATTGTGACTTATTATTGATTTCTATGAAGAAAATTTATTTTTTGATCTTCTGCCTGGGTTGGGGTGCTGTTTCAATTGGTCAGGTCCAAACTGGCAAAGCTTCCTTCTACGCCGATAAGTTTGAAGGAAGTCTAACAGCCAGTGGCGAAAAATACAAGCACTCCAAATTGACAGCGGCCCACAAAAGTCTGCCTTTTGGCACAAAGGTGCGCGTGACAAACCTGGCCAATAACCGGTCTGTAGAAGTTGTAATTAATGACCGGGGACCGTATGTCGAAAATCGCATCGTTGATCTGTCCAAGTCGGCAGCGGAAAAGCTGGAGTATGTTAACCAGGGCCTGGCCGATGTAAAGCTCGAAGTCATTGACGCGGGTGATGGCAAAAGCAAAATGGAAAATGTCATGATCGACAATGTGGTTGTCGACGAAAAGGAATTCTATGATTTCGGAATCAAACGTTCGAATCCGAAAGGTTATGGTGTGCAGATTGGAACCTATCAGGAATTGGTAAACCTGATGCGGCTTTCAGATAATTTGAAAAATTCTTACAAAAAAAAGGTGACCGTGCAAGTCAAAATCCTAAATGGAGTAAAATACTACAGCCTGATCCTTGGTCAGTTTTCTTCGCATGAAAAGGCAGCCAATTTCCTGAATGAACTAAAGCGTAAGTTCCCGGGATCCTTTGTTGTAGAGTACAGCAAATTAAAATAAACA
Source organism: Bacteroidia bacterium (assembly GCA_043785125.1). Lineage (GTDB taxonomy): Bacteria > Bacteroidota > Bacteroidia > Cytophagales > Cyclobacteriaceae > ELB16-189. The sequence continues at coordinate 10,343 of JAYVXP010000189.1, read as the reverse complement.
AGTCAAAAAAACATCGATAACACTTATTTGGAATTATTAGGGTATTTCGCGTGCCTGTTTATTGGGCTGCTGCTTGGCTTATTGGGCGGGGGCGGGTCAATTCTTTCCATTCCAATACTGGTTTACCTATTTCACATAGATGCCGTGCTGGCCTCTGCTTATTCTCTTTTTATTGTCGGCACCACCAGTTTGGTCGGGGCCATACCCAAGTACCGTGATCAATTAGTAAATCTCAAAACCGGATTCCTGTTTGGCATCCCTTCTATTCTTGCGATATTCATCACACGTCGATGGATTGTTCCAGCTATCCCCGACATCATTTTTCAAAACGAATCGTTCGTCATTACGAAAAGGTTACTCCTGCTTGGGGTTTTCGCAATCCTCATGATCGTAGCTTCTATCCCCATGATCCGGGGTAGAAGAAGTTCCAGAAATCTGTCGGGTGCCTTGCGGATACCCGTGACAATTTTACAGGGGCTCTTGATCGGCTTTTTGACCGGGCTGGTAGGTGCCGGGGGCGGCTTTTTGATCATCCCCGCGTTGGTATTTCTAACCCGCCTCCGCATGAAAACAGCAGCAGGAACTTCGTTGTTTATCATCGCCATTAATTCTCTTATCGGCTTTGCGGGCGACTTGTTAATGCGAAATATTGATTGGCCTTTTCTTTTGACCGTAACCGCCATTGCGATCGTGGGGGTACATTTCGGAAACGTTTTCTCCAAACGCATTTCCAACCTTACATTGCGAAAAAGCTTTGGCTGGTTTACGCTGCTGATGGGCTGTTATATTCTTTTTCGGGAGTTGCTGTTCAGAACCTGAAACCTTAGGCTTTGAGTATCGATTTTACAACTTCTTCTGCAACACGCTCCGCTGACGCAAGGGCCCCGTTGATCGTTCCTGCATCACCATTTACATCCGTTGCCTCTCCGGCAAAAAAAAGATTGCTGACCGGTACGCCAATATTTTTTCGGTCATCAACAATTCCATTGATCAGGGGATAGGAATAACCCCCTTTGATGTACACTTCTTTTGACCAATCCTGAATGGTGGAGAGAATTTGGTTTGTGTTTTCATCTCTCCGGACATACTTGGTTGCCTGTCCGGCATACAAAATATCCAATTCCGCCAAAATAGGCGTAATCATATCAGCCCCCATGGTGGATAACTCAACCGCCTTAGGGCCGTTGATTGTTATCGAAAGCGTTCTCTCAAATTCGCTACGGCCTGCCCCGGCATTAAAAATCTGGGGCGATGTTGTCCCTCCCCATACAAATCCGATACCCTTATTCCAAAAGTTTTGTTTAAAATCCAACACTATACGGATCGATGCATCCATCCCCAGGTTGCCCAGCGAGCTAATCATCGAGCCTGGAAGCGAAGGACTAAATGTAATGTCTCCGCTTTTGAGAATAGAAATGGGCACTGTAACGATCGCCTTATTAACCTGGACGGAATAAGGGACAGATCCGCCATTAAGGGTATTTAAGCCATTGATGGTGACCGTGTCACCGCCAAAAGAAATTTGCTGTACAGGGTGATTCAACATGACTTTCGGTGTTACCAGACTAAACCGGGAAAGCAACAAATCTTGTAGCGGATTGGACTTCATCGACAACCATTTGAAATCGTGTTTCAATAGTTTGAGCCCTTGTGCCAATCCTGTAGCACCAATTTTTGCGCTGGTCGACCCATAAAAATTTCCAACCTCCGAATTGAGTAACGCCTTTGCCCGCTCACTCACACCGGCAGCGTCCTGAACCGAAATACCCGATCCTGAAAAGTTGGGTAGATTTGAAATAAAATTCTGCACTGCGTTAAAATCAGCATCGCTGCTCCAATCACTTTCTGCCTTTACAAGATTGTCCAGAATAAATCGGTTTTGAGCAGTCGCCAAATCAATGGTGAGCACGTTTAGATTTTGGATGATCTTCCCCCAGATGGAATCAGAACCAAAGGTTACTTCGGCACCTAACTCAACCGGAAAATCAGCGATGGATTGACTGGCAATATTGCCTTGATTTCGCAAGGATTTTATCCGCCCTCCCATTTCACTGCTCGCTTCCAGTACGATCACCTTTATTCCCTTGGACCGCAAAATGTCCGCTGCATACAACCCTGCTGCACCTGCACCAATTACCCCTACCGTTCCATTGTATTTTACTTCCGGTCCCGAATCGGCTTTCTTACAGGACGCCATAAATTGGGGCAAGATCAATCCCGTCGAAAGGCCCAAACCAAGACGCTTTAATACTTTTCTTCTCTTCACACGCTTTACTTTCCTCGAAAGATAAATACTTGATGGGCGGATTGCAATAACCCGCCAAATCTGAGCGCGATTGACTATTTTGCGCAAGCATCTTCATGAAAGCCTCCGACCACATCGCCGATCACGTCAAAAAAGTTGTTATCATCGGGCCGGAATGCACGGGCAAATCGGAATTGACCCAATTCCTGGCGGATCACTTCAAAACAGTGCACGTGGAAGAGTACGCACGTGCCTATCTCAACAAACTTATCCGTGGATACGAAAAATCAGATCTAACCAAAATCGCCCACGGCCAGGCCCGAATGGAGGATGAATGGGTCTATGACGCAAACCGGGTGCTGGTCTGTGATACCAACGCGATCGTCATAAAAGTTTGGAGCGAATTCAAGTACGGCGATTGTGATCCGGATATCCTCAGGATTATTCAGGAACGTAAATACGATTTGTATTTGCTAACCTACATTGATGTGCCGTGGGAAAATGACCCGCAGCGCGAGCACCCCGACAAGCGTGAACAGTTCTGGAAGATTTTTAAGAATGAAGTTGACAAAACAGGAGTACCTTCCGTAGAGATCAGCGGACCACGGGAAGAGCGGAATGCAAAAGCCATCAAGGCAATCGAAGTTCTGTTGCAAAATTGATTTGCGAATAGCCTTTCAGGAATGACTGGTCAGTAATTATAGTCGCTACCCTTCATGAGTGATCCTTCCATTTCAAGCCCTTACGCTTCCCTTCAAATAAAGGATTTCCGGCTTTTTATTTTTGCGCGACTTTGCATTACGCTTGCCGTCCAGATTCAGGGAACGGTGGTGGGGTGGCAAGTATATGAACTCACCAAAGATCCGCTTTCACTTGGGCTGATCGGTTTGGCCGAGGCCATTCCCGCGATTTCCGTCTCGTTGTATGCCGGCCATATCGCTGATATTGTCGAGCGAAAGAAAATTATTCTTTCCACTATTTTCGTTTTGATTGCTTGTTCATCCCTGCTGCTCTTCTTCACACTGGAGCCTGGAAAATTTGTGTTTGCTTACGGTGCGATTCCGATTTATGCAGTCATCTTCATCAGTGGTCTGGCCCGCGGTTTTCTTTCACCTGCCACCTTCTCTTTTATGCCGCAACTGGTACCGCGGCATTTATATGCGAATGCCGTCTCGCTGAACAGTACGTTTTGGGAAGCCTCTTCCATCGGCGGGCCGATCATTGCCGGATTTATTTATAAAATTCTGGGCATCACCTTCTCTTACTCACTGGATTTTGTGCTGGTTTTACTCAGTCTGGCTTTTTATTTTTCCATCCCACGGCGGGCCGTTCCTCCCAATAGTGAAGAGCAAAGTATCAAAGAAAAAATCCAGGCAGGTTTAAAATTTGTTTTCAGCAATCAAATCATTCTGGCGGCCATCACATTGGATCTTTTTGCCGTTTTATTTGGCGGGGCGATTGCCCTCTTGCCAATTTTCGCTGACGAAATTCTAAAAGCCGGTGAGATCGGTTTCGGGATGCTTCGTGCCGCTCCCGGAATTGGAGCCATACTGATGGCCGTTCTGATCACCCATTTTCCGATTCGCAAACACGTAGGCAAAATCCTACTTTGGTGTGTCGCTGGATTTGGCCTTTGCATGATTGGATTCGGACTTTCCACCAATTTCTGGCTATCGATTGGCTTGTTGGTGATGAGCGGAATGTTTGACAGCGTGAGCGTCATTGTTCGAAGCACGCTGATCCACACCCTCACCCCCGAAAATATGAAGGGACGCGTTTCAGCTGTGAACAGCATTTTCGTTGGCTCTTCCAATGAGATCGGCGCCTTTGAGTCCGGTTTTGCAGCCAAACTTTTGGGCGTCGTGCCTTCTGTTGTATTGGGTGGTTGCGCAACGATGGCCGTAGTGGGAATTACCGGGTGGAAAGCAAAGAAATTAAGACAACTGGATAAAGTGGGATAGGGATCCGACGCACATCTATTTGTATTTCAGAAATTGAATCTTAGAGGGTTTTCAAAACTTCCGATAAAAGCCACTTCTCGATTTGGTGCTTGGTTGCACCCGAGCGCCCATCCACTCTGTTAACTTATACAAAACCTCACGCTAACTCATTCCTATTATTGCTGCATCTGCATCTCCTGATGTCTCCGGTAAGAATTCTTCGAGAAGGGCGTAACCGGCTCCGGTTGCTTTACTTCGTTGATCTCTTCGATGCTGTGGCCATCTTCATAAGAAACGGAAACTGCCACCTCCAGGGTATGGTTGGATGTTCCGCGATAGGTGCCCTTTACCGGAGAGCAATCTGAAAAATTCTTACCCACGGCCAGCCGAACATGGGTGTCGTTGACCACACAGTTGTTGGTGGGGTCAAGACCAAGCCATCCGTAAAAAGGAATGTAGGCCTCCACCCAGGCGTGGGTGGCTCCTTCACCACGCATTCCACTTGTGCTCGGACAGATGTAACCACTTACATACCGGGCTGGGATCTGGATCAGCCGCAGCATCACCAGCAGAATATGGGCAAAGTCCTGACAAACGCCAGACTTAATCGACCACACTTCATCCAAAGTGCTTTCAACGGTGGTGATGCCTTTTTTATAAATAAAATTCTCAAACACATAGGCGCAAAATTCTTTGACCACCACCTGGGGTGTACCATTTTTTCCGCGCTCCGCTTCTACCAACGCTTTGAGTTCAGGAAATCCCGCAAAATATTCCGATTTTAGAAAATCAATAAACATAGGCTGACCTTTCATCTTTTCCAGAATCGTCCATTGTTCCGACGCGGGTTCATGGTCCTCAGGCAGCGCTTTGCTTCGGGTTACAACCACCAGCCGGGAATCAATCTGCAATTCCTGATGAGGTTGCGAATGGGTAAACGTGCCCACCTCATTGCCAAAATAATCATGGTGGATGTTCACCTGAGGGTCCCCGGTGATTTTTATCAAATGCGATACTACTTCCTGGTGTTCGTCTTTGAGCGGATACAGCATAATCTGATTGGCGCTGTCGCGCACCGGAACTTCGTACAAATATCGGGTGACGTGACGGATCTTGAATCTTGACATAAAAAAGGATGGGGCTTAGCTGTGGGCGAAGTAATGCTCGTTGAGCAATTGGCCAATGGAGAACAGGTCTTCATGAATCTTTTCAAGATAATTATGAAGCCCTTCTTCTGATATCATTTGAACATTGGAGAAATGGATACTGCTGCGGAGTTTCCCAATCATGAAATTAATTTTCTCAAAACTCTCCAGGTTCCGCTCACTTTTCAACCGTTCAAAATAGCGGTGAACCTGCATGACCGAATACTGGACCGAACGCGGAAAACTTACATTGAAGATGATCTGGTCCAAAATGTTCCTTGCCTCAAATCCCGTGCGGTAATTTTTGAGGTAAAGCTCATATCCCGAGATCGACAACAAAAAATATTTCCAATACGTGGTATCGGTAGTTTTGTCCAGGTCGTATGCCAACTCGCTGAATTTTACATCCAGCATATCTGCCGATTGTTCTGCCCTTTCCAGGTATTTACCAACGCTCATAAAGCACATCCCCTCACCCCTCGACATCGTGATTTCTGCTGTGCCGTAATAAAGAATTCCCTCTCTGATCAGCGCATCCAGAACGGTTATTGGGTCTTCGGTCTTTAACGCACGCGTCAATTTTTCATCCCTGACAATATGATAAAACTCATTCAGGCATTGCCATAACTCCTTTGTGATGTGATCCTGCACCGAACGCGCGTTTTCCCGCGACCTGGTGACCATATTAAACACTGAGTTGGGATTCTCTTTGTCCACAACCATGTATTGCAGAACGGCCCTATTGTTCTTTTCAAGTTTTGCGATCTCGTCATCTTCCAAAAAACTGAAAACTTTCAAGGTCGGTCGCCAGGTAAAATCGGTGCTGTCATCCTGTGAAGAAGCGTAATTGATTTTTAACATGCGCAGAATGCCATCGGTCCGCTCCATATAGCGCGACATCCAATACAACGAATCCGCAACCCTGCTCAACATGGGATTCGCATCGGGTTTATTGAGATGATCATGTCCATTGTATTTGGCTAAACAGAAAGGACCCAGGTATCTTTACTCCCCCCACCCTGCGATGAATTGACTACAAGAGAGCCTTCACGCAAAGCCACACGGGTAAGGCCACCCGGCACAATATCAATACCCTGAGGACCACATAACGCAAAGGGTCTCAAGTCCAGACGGCGGGGTTGCATCTTACCATCGATATAACATGGCGCCAACGACAAACTGATCACCGGCTGAGCAATAAATTGCCGTGGGTCTTTCAATATTTCATTTTTATAATCCGCGATTTCCTTGTCCGTGGCCGCATGGCCCATCAGCATCCCATATCCGCCTGATTCATTGGTCTTCTTCACCACCATTTTGTTGATGTTTTCCAATACATGCTTTCTTTCATCCTGGATTCCCAATTGATAAGTCGGTACGTTTTTCAGAATGGGTTCCTCGTTGAGATAGTAGCGGATCATTTCCGGCACATATACATAAATTGCTTTGTCATCGGCCACCCCATTCCCCAGTGCGTTGACGATGGCAACATTCCCTTTGCGATAAGCCGCAAGTATACCCGAGACACCCAAGGCACTTTCAGGATTAAATACCAGGGGATCCAGAAAACTATCGTCCACACGGCGGTAAATCACATCAACCTGCTGGAGTCCAACTGTCGTCTTCATGTACACCTTGTGATTATCAACAACCAGGTCACGGCCTTCGACCAACTCTACTCCCATCAAGCGAGCCAGCGTAGTATGCTCGAAGTAAGCCGAATTATACATACCGGGAGTAAGCAATACCACGGTGGGATTTGAAACCTGCCGTGGAGAAAGGGAAACCAGATTGCGATGAAGAATATTCGGATACTGCGTCATCGGGCGGACATTGTTCTGAGGAATAAGATCGGGAAAAATACGCTTGGTGATCTCCCGGTTTTCAATCATGTAGGAAACACCAGAAGGGGTTCGCAGATTGTCTTCCAATACATAAAAAGTACCATCCTGATCCCGGATCAAATCAATACCGGCAATGTGAACATAAATATCATGGGGTACATTAACCCCTTGCATTTCCCTTAGATAGTGGGGACAGGAATAAATTAAATCAACCGGCACGATGCCATCCTTGATGATAAACTGGTCATGATAAACGTCTTTCAAAAATAAATTCAAAGCACTCAGACGTTGCTTTATTCCGCGCTCTACGAAGTCCCATTCCGCAGCCGTAACAATGCGTGGAATGATGTCGAACGGAAATATCTTTTCAATTCCTTCTCCACTGGAATATACCGTAAAGGTAATTCCCTGGCTCATGAAAAGTCGCCGGGCCAGTTCTTCTTTTTTATTCAGTTCATCAAGCGGGATTTGCCTTAGGAAATCATAGACGCTCTGATATGGAACGCGCACGTTGCCCTTGTCGTACATCTCGTCCCAGGTACCGGGTGCTATTGGATAATTTTCAAAAAGTGCCATCGATTGTTTCCCGCGTTGCCTAAAATACAAGTTCGGAGACAGAACTTTCCAATATTACCATAGAATATTTTATGCAATCGAATTCTGGCTATTACCTTAGAAACGGATGTCTCTTAAAAGGCTTTGTTTCATCAAAAAGTTTTCGATAGGTGATGTGCGTTTTCACCAGCGTTCCCCCCACTTGTTCGATCAAGTTGATCATTCTGGGGTTGAAGTCGCCGATCCAATTCATTTCATAGTCATCGTAGCGTTTGTATTGATGTTGAAGAATAGCGCGCGCGGCCAAAATCATTGCGCCATCCGCACCTTTTCCCTGGTGCTCGGGTACGATTCCAAATAGAACACCAAATGCTTTGCGATTTGTTTTGCGAAGCTTATGCCAAAGAAATTTTAATTTCCCTATCCAGTCCAATTTGCCATTCACATGTTTGAAAACCTGATTTATTTCGGGCAAGGAGAGATAGAATGAAATCGGTTCGCCCTTGTAAAAGCCAAAATAGAGAAGGCGTTCGTCAATAATCGGTTTCATTTGCTTTACGAAAAGACTTGCTTGCAATGGGGAGAGTTCAGGGGTATCAGCCCTGTTGGCCCAAGCTTTATTATAAACAATCCGGATATATTCCGCCAACTTTTTGTCCAGCTCTGATTTTAGCACATGTCGAAAAGAGTAGTCTGGATGCGCTGTTAGTTTGTTTGCTTTTTCCTCCAGTCTGGGCGTCAGCGGCTCCATGATCTCACGACCGAAAGTCAACTGTTTGTAGTAAAGCTGGAATCCGTAACCCTCATAGAAATCTTTGTAGTATGGAAAATTGTAATTGCATTGGTAGTTCGGGTCTTTTTCAAATCCATCCACCAATAAACCCCACCAACGGTCCTTACTGCCAAAATTAATCGGGCCGTCCATCGCTTCCATTCCCTTGTTCTGCAGCCAGACCTTGCATTGATCAAAGAGCGTAAACGCGGCCTCCCTCTCGTCAATGCATTCAAAGAATCCCATGCCTCCAGTAGGCTGATCGTTACCCTTATTTATTGTCTTCTTATCAATAAAAGCGGCTACCCGGCCAATGATTGATCCGTCTTCGTTTTTTAACAGCCATCGGATACATTCCCCATGGCGGAAGGTTTTGTTTTTCTCTTTGTCGAAAACATTAATGATGTCTTTGTCGAGCGGGCGTATCCAATGGGGTGAACATTTGTAAAGCCTTGTCGGAAGCAGCACAAATTGACGTTCGTCTTCCGGGCTGAGCACTTCTGCAATTTTCATAAACTCGTCGCGCTGATTAATTTTTGGGGATTCGATTGGGGAGCACAATCTTAAATGTGGTACCCTGACCGGGCTCGCTGTCTACCATCACCACGCCTTCCAATTTATCTACCGCATTCTTTACAATGTATAATCCCAACCCCGAACCTTCAGACTGCTCACTTGCGCGGTAGAACATCTCGAAAATACGACCCAGGTTTTCTACGGGTATTCCGATCCCGTTGTCTTTAAACAATATTTCCGTCGCGCGTTCCGTACAATGCGTGGCAATCTCAATAAACGGTTCAGGATGATCCAATTTTCGGTACTTGATAGCGTTGGAAACCAGGTTTCTGAAAATCTCTCCAATCCTCCAGAGGTCGCTATAAAAGTCAACCCCGACCACACTTATTTTTTTTCTTATTTCACTTGCCCCTTTCAGGTAGCCCAGGTCGGTGAACGTTTGATCAATAATTTTTCTCAAATCAATAAAATCAGTCTCGATGTCCAGTTTCAAATTTTTAGAATGACTCAACACATCGCTGATAAAGTGATCAAGCTGTTTTACTTTCTGTCCCACCAGGGGAATGTAATCTTTCAGGTTATCATCGTTGCCTGGAAGATTGGCAAGATTCACCAGCCCCAGAATAGACGATAAGGGCGCACGCAAATCATGCGAAACCTTATATACAAAATTGTCCAGTTCGGTGTTTCTGATTTTCAACTCTTCTTCTACTTTCTTTCTTTCGGTAATATCCACATACACTCCAAAAATACCAATCGTCGTTTCATCAAGGTGAACGGGTACACCATAGATAATTACCGACAACGGCTTACCGGTTTTCTGAATGCGGGTCGTCTCCATGCGGATCACCCGGTAGCTACTGATTAGGGTATCAAGGTCATTCCCTTCCGATTCCAATCCCTCCGGAACGATAAATTGATTTAGTTCCTTGCCTGAAAGTTCTTCCAGTGTAAAGCCAAACATTTCCTCAAAACCCTTATTGATCTTGACGACCGTTCCACGATCATTTAACATGACAATCGCCATCGGTGCATTTTGGAAAAGCTGGGAAAAAAGCGTTTCTGTTTTTCGTATGGTTTCTTCTGCTTCTTTCCGCTCGGTTACGTCTTTGACGATGACCTGCACGGCCGCCTCCCCTTCATAGGTAACAGGGTGAGACGAAACTTCTACGTTAATAACCTTTCCGTCAACCCGCACATATTTTTCTTCTATTACATTGGCGGTTTCCCCGGAAAGGGCCCTTTTCACACGGCCAATGGCCATTTCCTTATCATCGGGATGCACAAAGTCAATCACATTTTTGCCAATTAGGTCTTTTGGATGCT
>JAYVXP010000188.1:0-4390 GCA_043785125.1 Bacteroidia bacterium | reverse complement strand
ACCTGAAAGGTTATGTGACCGAAATGGAAGCCACCGCCATGCTCAAACTTGCCCGAGATTGGAAAGTGGAGAAAGAGTTTATTGACCTTGTTTTGAAGTAAAACTTCATGAAGACTTTTCTTGGTTGCCTTTTCATCCTTCTTGGAATTCAGGTTTCCGCTCAGCAAGAACGCACGATCGCAATTAAGACCCGTCCCTCCTGGGTAAAGGAGTACTCCTATTCCAAACAGGTCAAGGATACGGCCAACCTGTCCGGAGGGTATTACAATTTATTATCCGACGATCAGTATAATACCCGATTAAAGGAGTCCTATCACCACTATGTTCAAAAAGTCACTTCAGGAAAAGGACTAGAAAATATTTCAACCCTTTCTCAGGTTTTTGATCCTATATATCAAAGCCTGACTTTTCATTCAATTGATATTATAAGAAATGGGGAAAAAATCAATCAATTTGAACGCGGCACATTCCAGGTTCTCAAACGGGAGGAAAACCTCGAACGGCTTGTGTACGATGGTAATTTAACTGCTGTCTTTAACCTTCATGACGTGCAGGTTGATGATGTCCTGGATTACTCCTATTCATACAAGGGATACAATCCTGTCTTTAATGATAAATATTCACAGATATCTTACCTGAACTTCTCTGTTCCCGTAAATCTTGTCGTCTGCCGGCTAATTACAGAAGCAGACCGGGCATTCCAAATCAAACGATTCAATTCTGCGCCCGAGCCAAGTGTTATGAAAATTGGCGGAAACATTGAATACGAGTGGGTCCTGGAAGATGTACCCGCCTTGCTATCGGAGGAGGCGACACCAGGCTGGTACGATCCATACGATCATATTCAGGTTAGCGATTTCGGTTCCTGGTCCGACCTATCATCGTGGGCGGCCAATCTTTTTGTAATGGAAAAAAATCCAACGGGTCTACTGAAGAGGGTACCTGGAATCCAACAGGCAAATAAAGATGAATCGATTCAGCGAATCATTCAATTTGTTCAGGATGAGGTCAGGTACTTATCATTTTCTGAAGGGATACATGGATATAAGCCCCATCTACCTGGTCGGGTTTTGGATCAACGCTTTGGAGATTGCAAGGACAAATCAGTCCTTTTATCTTCTCTTTTAAGAGAATTGGGAATTAATAGTAACCCGGTCTTAGTCAACACAGGTTATGGCAAGGCACTGCCGGATTATCTTCCCGCTCCGAATTTGTTCAATCATTGCGTTGTTCAGTTCACGCTTCGTGACTCTGTTTTCTGGATTGATCCAACCTATACATACCAACGGGGGGCCATCACGAAATTATTTTTTCCACGGTATCATCATGGTCTGATCGTTGACAGCAACAACAAATCGCTGGTTGCCCTTCCCGCGAGCCCGGAAGGAACGCTTTTTACTCGGGAAGATTTTTACCTCGATAAGGTCGGCGGCAGCGCCTCCCTAACCGTGAAATCAACCTACACACGACAGGAAGCTGATAACATACGAGAATATTTTAGGTCAAACAGCCTCACTGAAGTTGAAAAACAGTACCTGAACTTTTATGCAACGGATTATGCGGAGATAGCAAAAGGCAAAACAATCAAATGGAATGATGATGAGGTGCATAATATTATTACCTCTGAAGAAAACTACCAGATCTCCAAATTCTGGCTATATGATTCCCTGCAGAAAAAATATTCTGTGTCTACTTATCCCAGAAATCTGGCCTCTTATTTGGTAAAGCCCGCAACAAAAATCAGGCAGGCTCCATACGCGATGACTTTCCCGTCGAATGTTTCTCACAAAATCATTGTCCACATGCCAGAGGAGTGGAATGTCAAGGTTGCTTCCAAATCAATTGAGTCGGCAGGGTTTTCCTATCACTCAGATATTAGTTATGTCGGTCAAACGATCATGTTGTCGTATCACTACCAATCCAAAAAACCCTACCTGGAAGCTTTGGAGATTAAGGATCATGTTGCTAAGCTTGATGAGGCGCTCAATGACCTAACCTTCATCATATCTCATGCAACTGAAGACACCGCTAAAGAGCTGTTTAATTTACCTTTCCTGTTGATCCTCCTTCTGATACTTTTTGCTTCATTCTTCGGGTTCAGGTATTTATACAATCTGGATCCGGACCCTAAGCCAGCCTTTGAAAAACATATGTCAATTGGCGGTTGGCTGCTTCTTCCCGCTCTTGGATTATGCCTCACTCCGTTAAAGTCTATTTATGACCTGTTGAGTTTGGAATATTTCCATTACAGCAATTGGCAAATGCTTTCTGATCCTACATTCGGGGGGTACAATCCTGCGATGGGTAGCTTTGTGCTGATTGAAATGCTTGTGAATTATCTTCTGCTAGTTTATTCGGCCTTTCTTATTTTTATGTTCTTCAAACGAAGAACAAGTGTTCCCTTATTGGTGACGGCTTTTTATACGATCTCATGCATTAATCTTGCTGCCGATGCATTTATTGCAAGTCAGTTTGGAACGACCGTCGATAAGGAAACCGTGCTGGGAATTGTAAGAAGCATTATTGCAGCAGTAATATGGATACCATATTTTCTAACTTCAGAACGATCAAAGGGCACATTTACCGTGCGGCAGGAAATTCTACCAAGCCAACAAAAGGGGCAACAGGAAGTGTATGTAGTGAAGCACAACTAGCCCCATCCCTTAAAGGCTCATCATATCCTTAAACTTTGCTGCCTGCCTTCTGCTTACTTCCACCTTATCTCCTCCACGAAGTTTTACCATGAGCCCGCCATTGAACCATGGCTCGATTCCCTCCACCCAGCTGAGATTGACAATATGTTTGCGGCTGGCGCGAAAGAACGCCCGCTCATCCAGTTTTTCATCCAATGCATTCAACGACTTGTGTATCATCGGGCGGTTCGTGTCGAAATAAACTTTAATATAATTGCCATCCGACTCAAACAGCCTGATATTGGCAAGGTTTACAAACCAGCATCGCTCGCCGTCTTTCACAAAAACCTGGTCTTCGAGACCCAGTTTTTGGTCCCGGCCCCGGCCGGAGCGGGTCCGGTCTTTTTCCTGAATTTTATGTACCGCCTCCGTTAAGCGTTCAGCTGTAATGGGCTTTAATAAATAGTCAAGTGCGCTGACTTCAAAAGCCTTCAACGCAAACTCATCGTATGCGGTAGTGAAGACCACGAGTGGCACGGTGTCCAGGGATTCAAGTAATTGAAAACCCGTGCGCCCCGGCATTTGAATGTCCAGAAATAATAAATCCGGATTCAGGTCCGTGATCATTTGTTCTGCTTCATCTGCATTTTGTGCTTCCCCCACGATTTCAATCGAAGGGTGTTCCTCCAGGAGTTTCATCAACTCTTTGCGCGCGAGGCGTTCATCATCAACAATCAGTGCTTTCATTATCTCAGGTGTGGTATTTCAATTTCTGTCAAAACAAAAGTATCGTTTTCAGTCAAAATTCTAAATGAGGCCTTATCTCCATAGATTAGTTTGAGTCGCTGTTTCGTATTTTCCAGCCCCAGGCCCGTGGAATTTCGCTTGGCGCCGTTCCGATACTGGCCGCTATTTCGAATTTGAATGTTGAGCCGGTCGTTGCGCACCGCTGTTTTCATTTGAATCATTCCGCCGGCAGTCAACTGGGAGATGCCATGTTTAATGCCATTTTCGACAAGCGTTTGGATCATCAGGGGCGGCACCAAAAAATCGCGCGATTCAGGATCAATTTCAAATTCTGTTTTCAGCCGTTCTTCAAAGCGGATGCTTTCAAGCCCCAAATAGTCTTTAACAATTTTTAATTCATCTTCAAACTTCATAAGTCCCCGCTTACCGGTGCTGAGTGAGTTCCGCAAAATATTAGACAGCTGGTTGATCGCTTCCTTTGATTTTCCTGGGTTTTCGTCCACCAATGCCCGGATGCTGTTGAGCGCATTGAAAATAAAATGAGGATTGAGCTGCGATTTCAGGTTGTTCAACTCTATTTCCCTGATGGAAGCTTCCAGTCTAAGCGAAGTGTTGTACCGTTCAAAATAATTGTAGCTGAAATACAAGACGCACCATAAGAAAAAGATGAGTGAATAAATAAGGGTTAGACCCAGAATGTTACGAATATCAAATGCCACTTTGCTGTTGAATAATCCCAACGGCACAGAGATGGGCATCCGCAAAAAATACATGATGAGGCCCAAAACAAAAACGCTGAGAATCACCCGGGGAATCAACACGGCCATCCCGGCATCCAGCCAACGCCAGCGGTTGATGACATTCCTGAAAATATGTGTCAGTAAAAGACAGAAAAACGCCTCATACGTGAGGAAGATTACACGTTGGGTGCTTACCCCCTGATCGTCGGAAGCAAACACGCTCCCGGTAATTTGGATAAGGGCGTAGAGCGTCCAGCCTCCGATCTGCAG
>JAYVXP010000187.1:0-77800 GCA_043785125.1 Bacteroidia bacterium | reverse complement strand
TTTTTCATGTCATCCTGTCATTCAATTGAGGCTGGAATAGTATTTGAAAGCCTCCACCTATTCAAAATATAAGAACCATGAAAGAAAAAGGCAGCATATCTATCCATACTGAGAACATATTTCCCATCATCAAGAAATTCCTGTATTCCGATCATGAAATATTCTTGCGTGAATTGGTCAGCAATGCAGTGGATGCAACTCAAAAACTGAAGAAACTTGCTTCCATTGGGGAATTCAAGGATGAGCTGGGAGACCTGAAAATAGAAGTTAGTTGGGACAAAAAGAAAAAGACCATCACCGTCAGTGACAAAGGAATTGGTATGACGGGTGAGGAAATCAAGAAATACATCAACCAGATCGCCTTTTCGGGCGCGGCCGAGTTTGTTGAAAAATTCAAAGACAAGGGTGATGCAAAAGACATCATCGGAAAATTTGGCTTGGGATTCTATTCTTCCTTTATGGTGGCCGATAATGTTGAAATTATTTCGCGATCCAATCAGGTGTCTGAAACAGAAGCCGCCCGTTGGGAGTGCGATGGTTCTACGGAGTTTGAACTTTCCTCGGCAAAAAAAGAAGGCCGGGGTACCGACGTTATTCTTCACATCAACAAAGACTCTGAAGAATTTTTGGATGAATTCAGACTCAAGGGTATACTTGAAAAATATTGCAAATTCCTTCCGGTTGAAATCAAATTCGGCACAAAAGATGAAAGTGCTGAGGATGGTGTTGACAAAGACGGGAAACCAAAGTTTAAAACAGTCACAGTCGACCGGATCATTAACAACCCTGTTCCACTTTGGGCGAAATCACCCCTTGACCTGAAAGACGAAGATTATATCAACTTCTATAAAGAACTGTATCCCTTCTCTGAAGACCCGCTCTTTTGGATCCACCTCAACGTGGACTATCCATTTAATCTCACCGGTATTCTTTACTTCCCGAAAGTGAAGAACGATTTTGAACTGCATAAAAACAAAATCCAGCTCTACTCTCGCCAGGTTTTCATCACGGATGAGGTGAAAGATGTGGTGCCGGATTTTCTGATGCTCTTGCACGGCGTTTTGGATTCCCCGGATATTCCGCTCAATGTATCCCGTAGCTATTTACAAAGCGATGCCAACGTCAAAAAGATCAGTCAGCACATCACCAAGAAGGTCGCAGACAAGCTATCGGAAATGTTCAAAAAGGACCGCACGGAATTCGAAAAGAAGTGGGATGACATCAACATCTTTGTGAAGTATGGCATGATCAGCGATGAAAAGTTTTATGAAAAAGCAAAAGACTTTGCCTTACTTAAAAACGTGGATCGTCAGTATTTCACCCTGGAAGAATACAAAGAAAAAGTAAGGCCAAATCAAACCGATAAAGACGGCCAACTTGTGTACATCTACACTTCCGACGCCGGAAAACAAGATGCTTTCATCCAATCGGCAAGGGAAAAGGCCTATGACGTGCTGATGCTGGATGGCGTTCTCGACAGTCATTTTATCAGCAACATCGAACCCAAGCTTGAAAAGACTCAAATTAAACGCGTCGACAGTGAGACGGTTGATAAGCTCATCGCGAAGGACGAAAAAGTGGAGAGCGTCCTGAACAAAGAGGAAGAAGAACAGGTAAAGGCAATTTTTGAAAAGGCCATCAATAACAAAAACATGACGCTGGCTGTCGAGTCCTTGTCACCCAATGAATTGCCGGTGATCGTCACCATGAGCGAATGGATGCGCAGAATGAAGGATATGGCGAAAACAGGAGGAGGCGGATTTTCCTTTATGGGCGCGATGCCGGATAATTACAATGTGGCCATCAACGCCAATCATGGTATTGTTCAAAAAATATTAAGAGCCGAAGGCGAAGATCAAAAAACAAAATTGGCAAAACAGGCTTATGACCTGGCCTTGCTTTCGCAGAATATGCTTACGGGAACGGATCTAACCAGTTTCATCAAGAGAAGTGTGGAGTTGGTTTCCTAGCTGTGGCTTTCTCAAA
The DNA here is from genome assembly GCA_043785125.1 of Bacteroidia bacterium. GTDB lineage: Bacteria > Bacteroidota > Bacteroidia > Cytophagales > Cyclobacteriaceae > ELB16-189. The sequence continues at coordinate 75,814 of JAYVXP010000187.1, read as the reverse complement.
TGATCTTGATATGGGCTCAGCCTAGAAGAATCCAGCGTGAAATAATTTTCGATTAAATTCGTTTTCCCTTTCCATGCGCAGATCCTGGCTTATCCTTCTTTTTGCCTTACCTGGGTTCTTAATAGCCCAGGAAAAGACTGAACCACGTATTCAGGAGGGTCAGTTCACATTTGATACCGACAAGCCCTTTTCGCTCCTCGAACTGGACTCGAAAATTGAAGAGCCCATCGTCACCAAAAAAAAGAAACCGAAAAAAAAAGTCTTTTACGGCATCAAAACAAAAAAAGGTTTTACCCGCAAAGGGTATGGGAATCGGATTACCATTGAACTTTTCTATTATCTTAAAAAGCCTGATAAGCCCAGCACCTTTGCCCGTGATATCTATTGGTATGACTTCACCCGCAGAGAAATACGAAAGACTTCCACTTTTGACCCCAAGAAAGGAGTCCTACTCCATGGCCCCTACAAGAAAATGCAGGGAACACTTGTTCTTGAGGAGGGTATCTTTTATAAAGGAACACGACACGGCCGATGGATGCGGTACAACAGGGAAAACCTCGTGGAGGACAAAGAAAAATATTACAAAGGTTGGCCCAAAGAATCCATGGTGACTTACTATGATCCCATGGAGCGAAAGAAATTAAAGGAAATCATCCCCATAGAATATGGTGAGCGGGAAGGATATTATTTCCTGTTTCATGATAATGGACAAGTAGCCGTACAGGGCGAATACCAATGGAATCATAAAGTAAATGATTGGGTCGAAAATTATGCTACCGGCAAACGCAAACGAATTATTGCTTATCCCAAGCAGGCCTTCGAGAAAGAAATAAAGCCCTTTATCAAGCGGGAGTGGGACAACAAAGGTCAGGAGATTTACACCAGCGACAAGTTCTAATAAAAAGCATCTTCAAGATGAACAATTTCCGGATTGTCTCTTTTTAGCTTCACCGAGACAATGTCATAACGCACGTTGCCCTGCCAGTCTATTTTGTAGATGTAATGATCTGCTACCTCCAGGATCACTTTTACTTTTTTATAGTCCACAAATTCTTCCGGGTGCCCATATGCGTACGAGCTACGGGCCTTTACTTCCACAAAAATCAGCCAATTGTCTTTCTTAATGATCAGGTCTATCTCACCGTGTTTGTAACGATAGTTGCGTTCAATGATTTTAAACCCTTTCTGCACGAGAAAGTCGGCCGCGAGTTGCTCGCCTTCTTTTCCTTTTTCGATTTTATCCATCATAACCTGGATACAAAGAAATGAGTTTTAGAAGGTCATGCTGTAAATATCCGGTACGGAAAACCATATAAAATGAAATTGATGCTCTCTCCTTATTTCGTATTTTTGCCCTACAACCGTAAGGAATTTTAATGAAAAAACTCATTGAAGGATTCACGCGTCAACTGGCCGATGCACTAAAAATAGGTCAGGCCGTTGATTTGGTCAGGCCGGGAAGCGATATCCGGAATGTGCTTATCTCTGGAATGGGTGGTTCGGGTATCGGGGCAAACCTCGTGGAATCCTTGACATTTGGAAGAATTCCTATTCCAATCACCGTTTGCAAAGGATATAATATTCCCCATTTTGTAAGTCCCCATACCCTATTTATTGCCTGCTCATACAGTGGTGAAGCTGAAGAAACCCTTTCCGCTGTCAACAAGGCAATGCTCAAGCGTGCACACATTATTTGCATTGCTTCCGGTGGGAAAATGCTGGAAATTGCCAAGGAATACAATCTCTTTTATATCCAGATTCCAAACGGATCAGAAAGCCCAAGGACTCAAATTGGATACATGATCATTGCCTTGCTTTCCACCTTGTACCACACGAATCTGATCGGCGCGGCATTCATAAAAGAAACTGAGAATTCCATCGAATACCTGGACCGTGGTGAAAAAGCCATTCAGGCAGAAGCCGAGTTGATTGCAAAAAGGTTAAAAGGAAAACTTCCCATCATCTATTGTGACGGTCGACTTCACGCTATGGCGGTGCGTTTTCAAAACCAACTGAATGAAAACGCTAAGCAATTGGCCCACGTCAATACCTTCCCCGAAATGAATCACAACGAAATCGTGGGGTGGCGTTTTCCCGAATCAGTTCTGCAACAATCTCAGGTGATTTATTTGTATTCAGATCATGATCATGACCGCGTTGAGAAACGCATGGAAATTTGCCGTGATCTTTTTGAAAAAAAATCTACACACATCATTGACATCGTCGCTGAAGGGGCTTCGCTGTTGGAACAATACTACTATTTGATCCATCTCACTGATTGGATTAGCTATTTTCTGGCTAAGGAAAACCAAATTGACCCTGATCCTGTGGAGGCCATCGTCTTTCTGAAGGCGGAATTGGCAAAATTCAAGTGAACAAAAACACAAAATTCATTGATCTGGGCCTGATCGATTACCAAAAAGCTTGGGATTATCAAACGGAGTTATTTACAAAAATTCTTTCTGTAAAAACAGAAAACAGAGATCGGCCACCATCAGATCAGATGGCGACGGAAAACTATTTACTGTTCTGCGAGCACCCTCATGTCTTTACGCTGGGTCGCAACGGTGATGAAAAAAATCTCCTGATGAAGAAAGAAGAGCTTGCTTCCATTCAGGCAACATACTATCACATCAATCGCGGGGGTGACATAACCTACCATGGGCCCGGGCAAATCGTTGTTTACCCGGTCATTGACCTGGAAAATTTCTTTACTGACATTCACCTGTACATGCGTTTGCTGGAGGAATCGGTCATACAAACGCTTGCCGAATTGGGCATTTCATCCGGAAGGATACAGGGTCTTACCGGGGTGTGGCTCAATGCCGGAGATGAATCCAAGGCCAGAAAAATTTGTGCGCTCGGTGTAAAAACCAGCCGGTGGGTAACCCTGCACGGATTGGCTTTTAATGTGAACACGAATCTTCATTATTTTGATTACATCGTTCCCTGCGGCATTGAGAATAAAGCGGTCACTTCCGTGAAAAAAGAAATCGGTGTAACGCAGGATGTGGAAAAGATCAAGAACTTACTAAAAGAAAAAATTGTCACCTTATTTGATATGACATTGATACAATGACTATTGTTAACTTTTTTGATTAAGCCCATGAAGAAGGACATTGCGATACCACAAGTAGAAAATGTGACATTGGCCGTAGTAAAAGGAGGGCTCCCCGGACTCCCAGAATGGAAAGTTTATCTTATCAATAAAAATGATTTTCCAATCGAAAATACGCTCGTAGCCAGTCAGGGTTATGGTGAAAAGGAAGGTGAACGACAAAAGACATCAGTCCTCCGTCATTTTCTGGAAACGGTGCCTGCCAAAGGGTACGCAGTTATTGAGCCGATCGACCCCACTGTTTTTCACCTCAACAATGAATATTGGATTAGCTACTACATTGGCACACAGATTTATGATAAAAGATTTATTTTTGTGCCGGATACAATTTGCGAAGAAAACCTGATCTTCATTAAGGAGTTGGAAATGGAAGGCGTATTGCATTCCTGATTTTTAATACACCCACTACCCCCGAGAAGTTTTGATTCATTCATTTACTTGAGGTCGCTGTTGTCCAGCAAATCAATCAGGAAAACCAAACAATAAAGTGAACTCAAGGATTGTACCACAGATTCAATTAACTTGCTGACATGAATGCAGAACTCCGCGACATTCTCTTCCTAGACATCGAGACCGTAGCGGCCACCAGTGAATATTCATTGCTGGAAGAACGCCTGAAAGCCCAATGGTCACGCAAAGCCAGTTTTTTCAAACAACGCGAAGAGGGTGTGACCGATGAGGATATGTACAATGAGCGGGCTGGAATCTATGCTGAATTTGGAAAAATTATCGTTATCGGCGTTGGAAAATTCATCGAAAATGAAAATGGTCAACTGACTTTAAAGACAAAAGCCTTGTTTGATCACGATGAAAAAAAGCTGTTGGAGAGTTTTAAATCCTTACTGGAAAAAATGGATGCCAATGCAAAACTTTGCGCCCACAACGGAAAAGAGTTTGACTTTCCTTATCTCAGCAGGAGGATGCTGGTGAATGAAATTGGGTTGCCCGCTCTTCTCAACTTTGCCGGAAAGAAACCCTGGGATGTACCTCATTTGGATACAATGGAACTATGGAAATTTGGTGACTATAAACATTATACCTCGCTTGACTTGCTAGCAGCAATTTTCAATATCCCCACCAGCAAAAGCGGGATGGATGGGAGTCAGGTGAACGGAGTGTACTACCAGGAGAAAGATTTAAACAAGATTGCCGAGTACTGCGTGCGCGATGTTGTTGCCGTCGCCCAGGTGTACCTGAAAATGAGTGGAATGAGCGCCATTCCACAACAACAAATACAATATGCATAATGAGTAAAAAGAAATTTAAGAAAGAAAAAGATAAAAAGGACAGAAAAGAAAAGAGCAGTGTTCGCTCATCTGTTCTTTCCCTCCTCGGGGATATGGAGGGCAAAGCCTACAGTGCCGATCAATTGGCCAGAAGGCTTGGATTGAAAAAGAAATCGTTGTTAAAAGAACTGTACGCGGCCCTTGATCAACTGGAAGAAGACGGACAAATTGAACAACTGAGCAACGGGAGCTTTAAGGGCAAGAACAAAGCAAAGACCGCTACCCTTACCGGGAAAGTCGATCACGTCAATCCGCGGTTTGCCTATGTTACAACGGCAGAAGAAGACAATGACATCTATGTAAGCACCCGTGACCTGGGCTCGGCCCTTCATGGTGACACCGTAAGCGTGTCAGTGTCTTCAAAAAAATCAGGAAAAAGCAAGGAAGGGAGGGTAGTAGAGATACTCAAGCGAAACCGTACCCGCTTCGTTGGCCGCCTGGAGGCCAGTATCAAGTATGCTTTTGTAATCCCTGATTTCAAAAAGATCTATCAGGACTTTTTCATCTATCCGGAAAATCTGAACGGCGCCAAAACAAATGACAAGGTCGTCTTTGAAGTGATTAAATGGGGTGACGGGGATAAAAGTCCGGAAGCGAAAGTAGTTGAGATTCTCGGTAAGACAGGAGAAAACGATGCGGAAATACACTCCATCATGGCCGAATTTGATTTGCCTTTTCGTTTTACAGAAAAGGTACTTCACGAATCCAGGCAAATCAGCGAAGGGATTACATTGGAGGAAGTAAAAAAACGTTGGGATTTTCGCAAGGTCCTGACCTTTACAATCGACCCGGAAGATGCCAAAGACTTTGACGATGCCATCTCCTATCGTAAACTGGAAAACGGAAATTATGAAATCGGCGTACACATTGCCGATGTTACACATTACGTTCAGCCAGGCACTTCCCTGGATGACGATGCCTTTGACCGTGCTACTTCTGTTTACCTGGTTGACCGTACCGTCCCGATGTTACCCGAGCGGCTATCTAATGAATTGTGCTCGCTTCGCCCACATGAAGACAAACTGACTTTTGCTGCTGTTTTTGAAATGGACAACAAAGCCCAGGTGCACAAAGAGTGGTTTGGCCGCACTATTATTCATTCTGATCATCGGTTTTCTTATGAACAGGCGCAGGAGGTAATTGAAAGCGGAACAGGTCAGTTTGCCGAAGAGCTAAAAATATTAAACGAACTCCATCACAAACTTCGCAAAGATCGCTTCGCCCGGGGCGCTGTAAATTTTGAAACAACAGAAGTGAAATTCAAACTAGACGCTAAAGGCAAACCCCTGTCCGTCGTTCCTAAAGTTAGAAAAGATGCCCACAAACTGATCGAAGAATTCATGTTGATGGCCAACCGGGCGGTGGCCACGTATGTATATAAACTAAAAAAAGGCGGAGAGCGAAACACCTTTGTTTACCGCACCCACGACTTCCCGGACCCACAAAAAGTGGCAGACTTTGCAAAATTTGCAACGCAATTTGGACACAAAATCAATGTCGAAGAAAGTTCTATTTCCCGATCACTGAATCACCTGATGGATGAAATTGAGGGCAAACCTGAACAGAATGTTTTGCAGTCACTGGCTGTTCGCACCATGGCAAAAGCCAAATACACAACCGAAGCCAAAGGACACTTCGGTCTTGCCTTTGATCATTACACCCACTTCACTTCTCCGATTAGGCGCTACCCCGATATGATGGTGCACCGTCTTTTGCAGCTTTACCTCGATCAGGGCAAGTCGGCCGGTAAAAAGGAATACGAAGAAAAATGCATTCATTCTTCCGAACGCGAGAAACGTGCTGCCGATGCAGAACGGGCTTCCATCAAGTACAAGCAGGTTGAGTACATGAGTATGGCTGAGAAAAAGGCATACCAGGGGATTATCTCAGGCGTCACTGATTTTGGAATCTTTATTGAGATCATTGAGACCAAGTGCGAGGGCATGGTGCGGCTCGCCGATCTCAAAGATGATTTTTATGAATTTGAAGAAAAGAATTACCGCGTCATCGGTAGGCGAAGAAAGAAAGTTTACCGCCTGGGCGACACGGTGACTGTGAGAGTAAAGAAAACAGATGTGGACCGGAGACTGATTGATCTGACCTTCGAAGATCAGGATTGATTTCTCTCGTCGCTGCTGATCCTTTGAACCTTTTTTATCCTAATCCTCTAAATCCTTGAATTCTATCAATCCTGATTACCTGCACTGGATAGAATCCGAAATAAAAAAGCAAAAATTTGGGAATCGCCCCAAATCGCTCTACGAGCCATTGCGTTACATTATGAATCTGGGCGGCAAACGACTCAGGCCAATGCTGACCTTGCTTTCCTACTCCCTTTATAAAGATGATGTCCACAAGATTGTGCCAATTGCTGCAGCGGTAGAAACCTTTCACAATTTCACGCTTCTTCACGACGACATCATGGACAACGCACCGCTGAGGCGCGGAAAAGCAACGGTTCACAAAAAATGGAATGCCAACACGGCAATACTCGCCGGTGATGTCATGCAAATAAAAGTGTACGACATGCTCCTGGGCGTGGGCGAAAGCAAACTAAAGGAGGTGCTCACGGCTTTCAACCAATGCGCCACTGAAGTCTGTGAAGGGCAGCAAATGGACATGGAGTTCGAAACCAAATCAAAAGTCACCGAAGCCAGCTACCTTGAAATGATCCGTTTGAAGACTGCCGTGCTGTTGGGCTTTAGTCTCGAATTGGGCGCCATTCTGGCCGACGCTTCCGATTCGGACAAAAAAGCGATCTACGAATTCGGTATACACATTGGCATAGGATTTCAACTTAAAGACGATCTCCTCGATGTCTATGCCGACAAAAACAAGTTTGGAAAACAAGTGGGCGGCGATATCATTGCAAACAAAAGGACTTTCTTGTTGATCAAAGCGCTTGAAAAAGCCAAGGGCAAAAACAAACAAGAGCTTATTCACTGGCTTTCCTCAAGGAAATTTGAAAAGCGCAAAAAGGTGAAAGCGGTAACTGCCCTCTATGATGAATTGGGTATCCGTAAAATTGCAGAGCAGAAAATCGAAGCTTATTTTCAATTGGCTTTTGATGAACTGCAAAAGTTAAGTGGTGGACCCGAAAAGAAAGTCATTTTGAAAACTTTTGCGACAACCTTGCTGGACCGGCAAAAATAAGAGCACTGGATTCCAGCCCTCCATCTATTATAATTTTTCGTCAGTATCGTTTGAACTAAATGTAGAATCCGACTGACAAAAAGGCAGTAATAAAATTAACCAGGAGCTAAGTAACAGCAGGACTATTACAATTCTCATGGCGCCAGAAGCAATTGGCTATTAGAGATCCGATTTCGAAAAAGGTTGGAAAGACTGCTTTTAGTAGGGGCCATTTGAAAATTTGTATTCAATCCTCTAATCCTAAAATCATGATTTGGATTTACATTTGTCGCAATGACTGAAGAAGAAGTAATACCCGACGAGCAGGACGACGAATTATTTGAACACCACCGCATCGTTGCCGATCCAAAGCAAAGCCTCTTGCGAATCGATAAGTTTTTGATGGCCCGCCTACCCAATGTGACGCGCACGAAAATCCAGAGTGGCATTCACGATGGATTTGTTAAAGTGAATGAAACCTCCATCAAGCCCAATTATAAAATCCATCCCAACGACGTCGTAACGGTATCCTTCCCCGAGCCTCCCCGAGATACGGAAGTAAAGCCGGAAAATATTCCACTCAATATCGTTTTTGAAGATCCATACCTGCTCATCATCAACAAGCCGGCTGGCATGGTTGTACATCCCGCCCACCAGAATTGGACCGGCACGCTGGTCAATGCACTGGCTTATCACTTTCAACAGTTACCGCAGCTACCCGGCAATGACGGCAGACCGGGCCTGGTGCACCGAATAGACAAAGACACTTCTGGACTCCTGGTGATTGCAAAAACAGAAGCCGTTTTAACGGGACTGGCAAAACAGTTCTTTGATCACAGTATAGAACGAACCTATTGGGCACTGGTATGGGGTGAACCTCAACAAGAACACGGAACGATTGATGTTAATGTCGGTCGCAGTCCAAAAGATAGAAGGGTAACCATTGCTTTCCCTGAAGGCGAATTGGGAAGAAAAGCTATCACCCATTACAAAGTATTAAAAAACTACCGTTACGTTTCGTTGATTGAATGCAAACTCGAGACCGGCAGAACCCACCAGATTCGTGCCCACATGAAATTCATCGGTCACCCGATTTTCAATGATGCCTTATACGGTGGTAACGAAGTGGCGAAAGGAACCGTTTTCTCTAAGTACAAACAATTTGTAGACAATTGTTTCAAGATCATTACACGTCAGGCACTGCACGCAAGGACATTGGGGTTCGTACATCCCGTCACCAAAGAATTTTTGCAATTCGATTCAGAACTCCCGACGGATTTTAAAGAAGTAATTGAGAAGTGGGAGCATTATGTAAAGTATAATTAATTATTTTTTAGGGTAGACTATTCATTCAAGTGCCAAAAAAGCACTTGTTCTCACCTAAGCGGGGGTAGCTTAGACGGTAAGCCGGAGGTTTTTCTTCCTTTCGCTGCGCAGAGCCTGTTGGATCTCCTTCAGGGCCTTGCGCTTGAAAGTCTGGTAGTCGTTGACCGGAGCAGGACGATTGAGCACCCCCTTGATGTAGTGGAGTACTTCATCCATTTGCTTTTGATCCATCGCATCCAGGCTTTGAAGAATGGCCAGTTTGGGCGAATTTAACATAGTCGTAGTGGTGGTTGACTGTTACAAATAACGTAAAATAACCCCCTGAAGTTCAAGCGATAAGGCGTCAATTCACACAAAGGCAACCTTGAGGTAATATTTCCGGTAAGATTGAAGAAAATCTAACGCCTTAACCCGGAATTGAGGGTGCTATTCCTTTGACCTGGTTCACAATGGGGTGCTTTAGCCCGCCATTTCCTCGTCTTATTGGACCAAAAATATTGTCCAAAGCCTTCTGCCGCTATTGACGGTATCAAAAAGCCTCTATATTTGCGCCCAAATACACAACCTTTTATTAACACCATATGACCAAAGCAGAATTAATCAGCAAGATTGCCGATGATGCCGGCATCACCAAAGTCGCAGCCACTGCGGCGCTGGAATCTTTCATGGAAGGCGTAACCAAAACGCTGAAAGGCGGAGATAAGCTAACATTGGTTGGTTTCGGAACCTTCTCTGTAACCCACAGAGCAGCACGCACTGGCCGCAATCCTTTCAATGGAGAAACCATCAAGATCAAGGCTAAGAAAGTAGCCAAGTTCAAGGCAAGCAAAGAGCTTTCTGGCAAATTGTAATAAGTGTTTCTTAACATTTATTAAAAACCCTGGAGTCGGCTCCGGGGTTTTTTTATTCCCTTGATCCCAAACCACTCACGGTTATTTCACATTAAGTGGTCTGTACTGCGGCAGATTCTAACCAACGTTGTTCCAACACCTAAACAAAATTTCTCCTGGTTGGATTGATACTTTTTTCCCAAAGTGTCGGTTTGAATATTTGATGTGCGTGATTTCCAACGGATCCTTCTTCTTGAAACAATTTATTCATGCCGAAATCAAAGGATGCCTATCTATCCTATTGCCTTCCAACTCGTCATCAATCCTGATATTGCACCAGCAACGGCCAACGGGTTCTTGCTGATAATAGTGGCTCCCAACGTTACGATGGCCGTAGTGATGTTGATCCCTTTTTGAACATCCGCCAACGAGCCCAATGTCGATTTAATTTGGGAGCTGACTTCCTTTATCGACTCCAAGGATTGGGAAACATCATTCATGACCAGTACCGTCGACAGCACCAGGATGTCCTCTCCGTATTTAAGTACCAACCCATGCTGACTTGCCAATTGTTGATGCTGGGCTTCTGAAAGATCACTCCAATGTTGATAACGGAAGTCTCCAATAGATTGGGCGAGAGCAAGAAACTGGTTTGCCAGATCATTGGCTTGCTGTGATGTCAGTTGTGCCATACTAATGCTTGAGCTTATCAAATTCCATGATCAGGTCTTGTATTTCTTTGGCATAAGACAATAATTTTTGCTTCAGGTCAGTAGCGGAAATTTTGTCCAGATTTTCGTCAATTTTCTGATGCCCCGCTGCGATCAACTTCAGACTTCTTGATGTGAGGAGGATCTGCATTTGAGAATTCTCAATTTTCTCCAATCCTTGATAATACTCTTCTGTAGCGTGTTGTTTTTCATATTCGTTCAAACCCTGCCTCCGGAGCAGAACCTCGGATTGTTCGAATAACCGTTCTTTCTTAAATGACAGAAGGTCATTAAGATTTTGAAATTCGATGAATTCGAGTTTTGAAATAATAAGCTGTAAGGAAGGATTTGCTGACCGGACGTATTCTTTTATCTTCCTTTGACGAAACGAATCAGTAAAGGCATGCAACAGGACATCGGCTAATTTGGAATAAGCATTGACTACTTCTTTGTTCAGTTGAAAAACCTTCAAGTCTTCTGCTTTTAGTGCTTTTTTTAAGGGATCAACCCTGTAATGCGTCAGGTTATTTTTAGAAAGTTGGGATAAGCCAATAAAATAAGTTGCCGTCGCCTTAACCAGGATTCGCACCACACTGTCGGCCCGCTCATAGTCCTTACATGGACAATTCAATTTACGGTATATTTTAAAACTGTCGATGGCATTGAATCGACACCGGTCCCGGCAGTGCTGTGTAAATCCATCATCAAACTCATTGAGTTGATTAACACTGGCAAGCGCACTCGCAGAATAGGCATCAATATGCCTTAAGTTAATACAACCGGACAAAGCCAAGGCTGCCACAAGGCAATAAAAACCAATCTTCATTTTTGGTAGAATGATCAATCGTCAAAGGCTAATTATTTCTTCTTCTTCCGAGCTTGAACCGAATTTAACTCCACCTGCCGGATGGTCCAGAAATCGTCTGAGAGGTTCCCTTCCATCAGATAATCAAATGGCATAGTAAAGTAGCCACCAAGGCCCCAGCCTGTCCCCCAGCTGTTGCGGATGATAAAGCGCTTGGCAGCGGTATCGTAGCCCACAGCCATTACTGCATGACCCCCAACGGCGCCCTCCCCTTTCTTTGGCATATTGAGTTTACCGGTTTTGGCCACAGTTGCACTTTCAAAAGACTCGTAGACCGTGAACCCAAACACAAAAGGATAACCGTCGGCAAGGCAACTCTTCATCTGATTGAGGTTACGATCCACACGTTGATAAGATAATACCTGGTGCTGCAGGGCATTGGCATAACACGCTGAAGATGGTTTATCGGCAAACATCGCAACGTTATAAGGCCACATATTTTCCGGACACACGCCCTGCTTGTTAACGGTCTTGATTCCATCACGGATCATCGCTCCGCTGTCGCTATTGACGGAGTGTTCTATCTCCCGCTCATTGTAATAAATGAACAAGCGAGAGGGCATAAAATCTTTTGCCTGGCTTTGCTTGAGCAATCCAAACTCGAACGCACCGCCAATGGCATTGGCAGTGCAACTTCCAAGTTGTCCCTGATCATAAATGGGAGGACATGCTTTTCTAAGGTCCGTCTTTTCAGGTAGTTTGGTGAGCCCGAGGCGCGGGGCTGCATAAACGAGATCGCGTTGGTCAGGTAAATCGGGTAGCCAGCCATAGCGTGAGACTTTGTGTGTCATATCAAAAAGGTTTATTGATTACCCTTGGATAAGGTGTCTACAACCTCATTTAAACCATCAACCCAGCTGCTTTTTGCTTATTCTCGATCCCTTGCAGTCCGCTTCTTCTAATAAATCTACTTTTCAAATTCCTTCCCAAACTCAGCCTCTTCAACAAAATATTACCCATGTAATATTTTGCCCGGACTTTCAATGTTTTGGATTCAAATCAATAGATGATTATATCCCCCGCAAATTCCTTCCATTCAACAACTTCGCCAATCCGGTTCCTGTTTTGACTTAGTCAACTGCTATATTTGTCCCAAACAAATCTGAAACTACTTCATGTCAACCTCCAAACTTACTCTCAGCGTTCACGCCGGTTCGCACGGTGATCCCCGGTATAAAGGACTCGTCACCCCCATTTACCCCTCCTCAGCTTATGATTACGAGTCGGAGGTCCTATATCCCCGATACTTTAACACACCCAACCAAAAAGCTGTGGTTGAAAAGATGGTGGCTTTGGAAAATGGAGAGGATGGTCTCGTCTTGAGCTCGGGTATGGCCGCCATTATGACTTCTTTGTTTGCGATGGTCAGGCAGGGTGACCATGTTTTGTTTCAAAATGATCTTTATGGTGGAACCCATCACGCGGCACTTTCCGAACTGAATCGTTACGGCATTGAGTATAATATGGTGGATGTTGCCGACCTGAAATCTTTTGAAAAAGGGATCAGAAAAAACACCAAAGTGATTCTGGTAGAAACTCCATCTAATCCGCTACTCAAAATCACGGACCTCGCCGCCGTAGCCAAACTGGCAAAAAAGCATGGCCTGATCACCATCATTGACAATACTTTTGCTTCCCCCGTGAATCAAAATCCGATTGACCAGGGCATCGATATCGTTACACATAGCGGCACCAAATACATCGGGGGTCACAGCGACCTGTGTTGCGGCGTGGTGGTCTCATCAAAAAAATTGACGGAGAAAATAAAAGGCAGCGCCTTGAACTTTGGTGGCAGTCTTGATGCCCAATCGTGCTACCTGGTTGAGCGAAGTTTGAAGACCATCGTTTTACGTGTACGCCAACAAAACAAAAACGCCATGGATATCGCTCGTTTTCTGGAAGCCGAGTCTGCGGTGACAAAAGTAAACTATCCCGGACTGAAAAATCATCCTAGCTATGCCATCGCCAAAAAGCAAATGCCGGGAGGTTTCGGGGGAATGCTTTCGTTTGAGATCAAGGGCGATCCCGATAAATTGATGAAGAAACTGAAATACATAAAACGGGCAGTGAGCTTAGGAGGTGTCGAATCATCCATTAATACTCCCGTAAGGACTTCCCACGCTAAACTTTCGGCCACCGAACGCAAGGCCGCTGGAATCACTGACAAGCTCCTGCGGCTCTCTGTGGGTATCGAGGAGATGGAAGACTTAATCAATGATATTAAACAGGCCCTCTAGGGCTTGTTCGTGATCACCGGGCCTCAAGAACCAGATCTTAACAACCCCCCAGGACATGATCATCCGCGAAGCCACCGAATCCGATGTTCCCACGATCATCAATTTTCAAATAAAAATGGCGAAGGAGACGGAAAACATTTCCCTCAACAGACCTTTGCTCACCGAGGGCGTTAGCAATCTTTTTAAAGATCCGGCCAAAGGACAATATTATGTGGCCGAGGAAACCCAGATCATCGGTTGTTTAATGACCACCTATGAATGGAGCGACTGGCGGGATGGTACTATCTTATGGATTCAATCCGTTTACATCCAGGAAGGATTTCGAGGAAAGGGTGTTTATAGGAAGATGTATGAACACATTAAAAATCTGGCGCTGAGCAATCCTGGACTAAAAGGTATTCGCCTTTATGTAGACAAAACAAATATGGACGCCCGGCATGTGTACCAAAAAATGGGTATGAATGGAGAGCATTACCAGGTTTACGAATGGATGAAGAGCTGAGACTACGTTGAAACGGGGGACATATCCTCGCCATATTGATAGACTTAAAAATGAAAGAAAAATTTAGGTGTCCGTGGTGTATAAAATTTGAACAATACATCGAATACCACGATAAAGAATGGGGCGTACCCGTTCATGATGATCTGGTCCATTTTGAATTTTTAATTCTGGAAGGGGCCCAGGCTGGATTAAGTTGGTCAACCATCTTGAAAAAACGCGAAGGCTATCGGAAGGCATTTGCCGATTTTGATCCTGAAAAAGTAGCTCGGTTTTCCAAAGCTAAAATTGAAAAACTGTTGCTGGACCCATCCATTGTGCGGAATCGCCTAAAGGTGAATGCGGCAGTAAGCAATGCAAAGCGATTCCTTGAAATACAAAAAGAGTTTGGAGGTTTTGACCAATACATATGGACTTTTGTCAATCACAAGCCTATTGTGAATCGGTGCAAAACCTTAAATGAAATAATGCCCACCACAAAAGAATCAAACGCGTTAAGCAAGGATTTAATCCGAAAGGGATTCAAATTTGCTGGCAGCACGGTAATGTATGCACACATGCAGGCATGCGGACTGGTGAATGATCACCTGGTGGATTGTTTTCGACATAAGGAAACCAAAAGCCTAAAATAAATACCGGATCAAGGCATATACTCCCAAGAGTAACAGGGTAAGTCCCGGCAGTAACTTTAACATTCGGTTGTGTTGAACGTAGCCAGCCAGGCGATCTGCCAGCAGAGCAAATAGCGTGAGCAACAGCATCGCGCCGACTGAGGTTCCAAGAATGTACAGGTGCAATAGTCCGACATGGGAAAGATCAATCCACCCCTGTGCTTTGAGATAGGCTGTGACGACGATCCAAAACGGAATGGCCATAGGATTCAGGATGCTCAATACGATCCCCCGACGGAAGCCACTCTCATTAAAACGCTGGACAAAACTCACCGGTTTTTTGGCCGTGACAATGTTCAAAATTCCCATGACGATCATGACCACCGCCGTCAGAAGTTGAAAACTTTTGACTATTTGAGGGGAAGAAGTTATCCAGTATTCAAATTGCACACCGATCCAGGCGTAGGGATATTCAATGATTGAAACAGCCAGAGCAAATCGAAGCGCAGCTTTGATTTTTTTTTCCAATCCCAATTGAAGAACACACAGGTTAAGCGTTCCGGGTGGGACCGACCCCAGAAAACTAAAGATAAGGCCAACCAGAAATACCTGTAAGTAGATCAAGTGATCAAGGATTTATATTTGTTATAAATGGCCCTTCCTTCTTGAAAGGAAATATAGGGGACGCCCCGGGCATGGTTTTCGACACTGATCCTGTAGATATCCTCCCAGTGCTGAAAGAGGATTTTTACTGCCTCCCAAAACGAAAATCCGGGCGAATAGATGTGTGCCGGCTCTGCGCCACAACCGTTTAATTCGACTACCTTGACATTTCCGTTTTCTAAATCTTTCAATGAAGCCACCCTCAAATCATACCTTCCAAAGTAGAAGCCTTCAATCCGCTTGCTGATGCCGTCAAATGAAGTGGAAAGTTTTTCTGTGATAAGTTGATTGGAATTTAAAAACTTGGTGCCTAAGCAATGATTGCCAATGGACACTAGTTCCAGTCTTTGCTTTTTGTCCAGCACCTCTTCCAAACGTTCGTGAAATGTAACGCGAAGCGTTTCCCATTGAAGTTTTGCACGCTCTTTTTCAAGGATTAATTCTTTTATGGTCTTTTTTCCATCCCCTTCCACGGCCAGCATTTCTTTGCCGACGATTGAAATTACTTTTCCGGTCGACTCCTTTGGATATCGGATGTAAAAAACGCCAAACTCTAAAGGCAAATCAACAAATTCCTGAATAAGAAAGTCGACTTTTATTTGGTCCAAATAACCTTCTACCTCGTCTTCATGATTGATTCGTTTCACCATCCAGCCACGCTCCCCCAGGTCAGGTTTGAAAATGAGTGGGAATTGAAATCCGCTTTCGTGAATGCGTGATAAAACTGCTTCAAGGAATTTGGGCCCCTTGATCAGAATCGCTTTGGCCCTGGCTTCAATTGGAACTTTTTCGAGGACTTCAAATTTGGATTCTCCAAACATCCCACCCATGAAAATGCCAGGATTGGAAGCCGAGAAAAAAAAGAGTGAACGGGCCTTCAAGGAAAGCCATAACCAATAAATAAATAATGGGGCCTGAACGATACCAAATGGCCAGTATTCCCAACTCCGGAGTTTAATAAAAAAATTGTTTTCTAAAATTCGCCTGAAAAATATCATCCTTTTGGTTTGCTCACCGCGCACTCACGGTGGTTGTCTCCTTGAATCGCAGGGTAGAAACTGCAATTCCGAAGTCGGCAGGAAGATGGACATATGGTGCCAATTCACGGATACCGATTTTCATAATGGCCATATGGTGAACTGCATGTTCGATATTATAGACCAATTCACGCCAATAGTTTGATTCGATTGTAATCCAGTCTTCACAATTGCGTTCATAAGCCACTTCAAGTTTCAACATTTTGTCTTCAGGATGATTTGAAACAAAATCCTGAATGCCCCTGAGCGTCGCCAGTGCAATAAATTTATCGCTTTCAATCAGTTTGTCGTGATCTCTTTTGTCATAGTTGACCAACCCGACTTTAAATCCGGCCTTCAGACAAACAAAGAACTCCAGGGTATGACGTAGATGCTGACCAATCGTGGCGTTACTTAACGTCGCAGAAGGTTTACAGAAATCCCGCTCATCTATCTGCTGTACCAGGTCTTCCAATTGGTCCAGAATACTCTTGCAGGCTGTTAAAAGTTGCATCATTTTGTATTATTCAAACTAACGAATATACAGTAAAAACAGAGGAAATCATCAGCGTTCAACTTCACTTAAAGCACAAATTTCTTCCAATTCTGATCGCCCTTTGTCTTGAGCTGTTTCTCATTTTTATTCCAATCCATAAGGGTGTTATTGCCCCAGAAATTGTAAAACAAATACAATTTCCCATCGATAATCTTATAGGTCTCAGGGTCAATCTTCACTTTTTCCCCTGTCTCTCCCATTGCATAAGCACACCAGCCTCCATAGGTGGGCTCATATTTTTCCGGGTTGGTCTTGAATCGGATGCGGTTAGCCGGATTGGCAAACCGATACATTATTCCCTTGTAGGCGAACAGGATATCATCCTTTCCTTCCAATGGTTGATGATCAAAGTAACTTACAGGGTCATATCCCTCCAGCGCCACATTTTTTTTGATGTTGTAGTTTCTCTTTCTGCCCTCATCCCCCTGAGCTTGCAGGTAGCATGACACTGAAAAAAGTAACCATAAAACCAGAATGCCCCGTTTCATATCCATTGACCTTATCGTTTATAAACGGTGAAGTCGCGAATTTCGGTTTTGAATGGTCAGGGATTTGTCAGTTAGTTTACAAATTCCCCTTTCCTGCCGCTTGGAGGCGTCTAATCCGGTAAAAGTGCTTTCACCTCCTCCCAAACCAGTTCTGGCTCATACCCTTTGGCTATTGCAAACCTGGCTATTTTATCCCGCTTCTTGAATCGATTTTGTTCCTCAAATTGATTTGCCTTTTTCTGAATCACCTCCTTCAGCGCCTTGATATAGTCTGAGGCATCAATCTCCTTGATTCCGCGCGCGATACAATTTTCGGTCAGGCCCCGATGTGCCAACGCGCGCTGAATTTTTATGCGTCCCCATTTTTTTATCCGGAACTTTCCGCCGGAAAATGCTTTAGCAAAACGCTCTTCATTAAGAAACCCTTCGGTGATCAGGCGCGCAAGAAGTTCGTCCACCTCTCCACTGTAGAGCCCATATTCAAATAATTTGTTTTTCACCTCCTGGTGCGAGCGCTCCTGGTAGGCACAGTAGCGATAAATTTTGGCCAGGCTTTCCTGCGGAGAGAGTCGGGATTCTTGATTCTGGATTCTTGCCATGAGGCTCAATATCGCTAGTTGCCAATCCAGAATCAAGCTTCAAGAATTCTGAATCACTTGACAAGTCCTTTCATTCTTAAGATACTGGTCAAAAATTTGCGCTCATTTTCAGAATTAAAAATCTTGAATGGAAGGTGTATGAGTTGTGCCTTATTTACAAAAAGCAAGAAATAGTCTTTTCCGATTTTTGCGCTTTTGATCTGATCCCACTTCAACGGCATGCCTTCACGTGCATTGATCTTCATGATGATTTGCTGGCTGCTGATTTCATAAGAGAACCGTTCAAATAACATCTTGCTTTGATCAAGTTGAGTCACCCCATAAAATTGGATCCACCAAAACAAAACAAAAAGTCCTGCTCCCAAAACGGCTGCCACAAACCACCAGATACTGTGAATCCAGATAAATCCCAGACAAATAGCCAAAGCGATAAGCCCCACCCACCATTGCTCTTTCAGAATGTTCTTCAGCGCAAAACGACGGTAATCCTTTTTTTCAAACTTGTAATTCCTTGTTTTTACGATCATAGACTTAAATCCTCCAATCAAAGGGAGGCAAAATTACTGTGATTTGACTGATTTGTATTACTCCCGGTTTTAAAATTTTGCCAACTTATACCTTGCCATAATAAGCCCGGTGAAGCCATTTTCAATTAGACTGCCCGGTTCACCTTAAGACTGAGGTCAAGGCTTTTGACTGAATGAGTCAATGCCCCTACGGAAATATAATCAACGCCACACTCCGCCACCGCTCGCAAATTGGATTCCGTAATCCCTCCACTGGCTTCCGTTCTAAACTTCCCATCAATCAGACTGATTGCCCTTTTCATATCTTCAATTTTCATATTATCCAGCATAATGACTGCAACTCCCCCTACCCGAATTACCGCTTCCACTTCTTCTAAATTTCTTGTTTCAACTTCGATTTTCAGATCCTTCTTGGTTATCCTCAAATACTCCCGAGTGCGCTCCACGGCAGCCTGAATTCCACCGGCCACATCAACATGATTGTCCTTGAGCATGATCATATCGTACAATGCAAAACGATGGTTGAGGCCTCCACCAATCGCGACAGCCCACTTTTCCATCATTCTAAAGTTCGGTGTCGTTTTTCGTGTATCCATCAGACGGGCTTTTGTCCCTTCAATGATCTTGCAAAGTCGATGGGTATAGGTTGCGATTCCACTCATGCGCTGCATACAATTCAACACGAAACGCTCGGTAGATAAAATTGATCGGGCTGGTCCATTGACGACAAAGGCAACATCGCCTGCTTGTATCTGGTCACCATCTTTTTTAAAGAATTCAATCCGGAGGCGATCATCATAGCGCAGAAAGATTCTTTCGGAGAGCTCAAGGCCCGCAATAGTTCCATCCTCCTTCACCATCAACCGGGCGCTGTGATGAAGTTCTGACGAAATCGTAGCCAACGTAGAGTGGTCAGCCTCTCCAATGTCTTCCGCCAAAGCAGCATCGATAAATTGGTTAATCGCCGCGTCACTCAGGTAGGAGGGACGGATCATTCCTTCACAAAATTGATTTCGTGTATCAGATTTACTCCTTCAACTTCTTTGACACGGATGAGCACATTGTAGCTTTCCCCAGTACACAAATAGCGGCCGATGGCGAATTGCAATCCACCTTTGGAGGCACCGGTGTGGACTATGCTAAAATCAGTGACAGGATGCTTTTTGAAGAAGTCACGAAACACAAACTCAGCCTGCGCCTTGCTGTAGGTACTTACGTTACCTTCCAGATTGATGTCGACTGATTGATTGAGGTAATTTACCAGTTCTTTTGCACTGCCAGCCTTGAGCGCATCTCTCATCGGAGCAAAAATTTCGGCTTGTGCCCAAACGTTTGCAGACAGAAAGCTTAAAAAACCGATCAATAGTACCGTTCTTCTCATCCTAGTTTTTAGGTAACAGAACCAAAATTATGCCATTCTCACTGGATGCAAAAATATTCCTTCACAATCGGAGAACCTAACATCCGTTAAGAGTGTATTCTTCATGTATCCGCTGATTTTCAGGATGAAAGCCACCAATCACGACTATATTTGCACACTAGATTTTTAAAATCGGACTCATGAATAAGAAAGTGCTGTTGATGATCCTTGACGGCTGGGGCATCGCTAAGAATATTCGGGTTTCAGCGATTCATGCTGCAAAAACTCCGTACATCAATTCACTTTATGCCAAATATCCCCATTGCAAGCTTGAGGCATCTGGCCTTGCTGTTGGCTTACCGCTGGGGCAAATGGGCAACTCTGAAGTAGGTCATATGAACATCGGTGCCGGAAGAGTGGTATATCAGGATCTTGTGCAGGTCAACAAGGCCATCGAAGAAAAGGAATTGGACCAAAACCCGGTGTTGCTCCAGGCAATCCGGTATGCCATTGCAAATCAAAAATCCTTTCATCTTATTGGATTAGTGTCAGATGGTGGTGTGCATTCACATCTTGAACATATTAAAGGCCTTGTCACCATTGCACACAATCATGGAATAAAAAATCTTTTCATTCATGCTTTTATGGATGGTCGCGATACCGATCCAAAAGGTGGGGCTGGATATTTGACAGATTTGCAAAAACACTTGTCCAAAACAACAGGCAAAATTGCCAGCGTTATTGGACGCTATTATGCGATGGACCGCGACAAGCGGTGGGAACGGGTAAAATTGGCTTATGATCTTTTGGTCAAGGGGATAGGCGAAAAAACACGAGACCTGGCGAAAGCCATTGAAAAATCCTACAGCGAGGGCGTAACGGATGAATTTATTAAGCCAATTGTTGTGACCGATGAAAAACAAAATCCTATAGCGATTATTAAGGAAAATGATGTGGTCTTATGCTTCAATTTTCGCACCGACCGGGGTCGCGAAATCACGCTCGCGCTGACGCAGCAAGATTTTCCTGAACAAGCAATGAAAGCACTGCAACTTCATTATGTCACGTTGACCAATTATGATGATTCCTTCAAAGCGGTTAATGTCATTTTTGATAAAGACAATCTGGAAAATACTTTAGGTGAAGTCCTTGCTAAAGCCGGAAAAAAACAAATCCGGATTGCGGAAACTGAAAAGTATCCCCACGTCACTTTCTTCTTTTCTGGAGGACGGGAGGAGGCCTTTCCAGGTGAATCGCGAATCATGGCCCCTTCGCCAAAAGTTACGACGTATGATCTTAAGCCTGAGATGAGTGCGAACGAAATCAAAGACAAAATCATTCCGGAGCTGGAGAAAAAGGAAGCTGATTTTATCTGTCTCAATTTTGCCAACCCGGATATGGTAGGCCATACTGGCGTCTTTGAAGCGGTAGTACGCGCTGTCGAAACAGTAGATGCCTGCAACCAGGCCGTCACGGAAGTCGCCCGCAAAAACGGTTACGTCATAATCATCATTGCCGACCATGGTAATGCCGACATGATGATCAATGAGGATGGCACCCCCAATACAGCCCATTCAACCAACCTGGTACCATGTATCCTTGTGGATGATGATTATCAAGGCAAATTGAAAGACGGTAAACTTGCTGACCTGGCCCCTACTATTCTCACATTGATGGGTGTCCCTATCCCATCCCAAATGACCGGTAACATTTTGATTGATGCATAACGCGCGTGGAATTCTTTTCTGTTTGCTTCTTTTCAACCTTGCTTCTTGTAAAAATTCTTCCAAGCAAGCGGAAACGTATTTTGACAGTCTGATAGTAGCCCAGGTGAAGTACTTGTCCTCTACAAACCCTTCGCTGACCAAAACAGCGAAAATGAATGGAGAAGAAGATAATTCAACTTCTCATCCGGACTCAACCATCTGGAAATCCGAACTGGACATTTTCCGACAACTCGCACTCTTTGAAAGAGCCTCCTACCGCCATATATATCAATTGGAGGATGGTTTGAATGATCAAAAAAGCAATTTGTTGATAAAAAAATATAGCACAAAAGAGTTAGTACCCATCCCGGAACTAAAATTCTATTATTACAAAGAGCCCAAGAACCTGAAAAGGATTGAAGCCATTTATCAGCAACACAATGCGCTTTACACCACAACCCGGCAACTGGTCATGGAATTTGACGAGGTCAAAGGTAAGTCTGTTTTGAGTGCCTATGCTATGGATGGTTCTGAGAAAATGATCCTGAGCGACAGTGTGAAGTTTTCGGTTCATTCCAAGATCAATTATCCATTTTAACACTAATCTAATAATCCTTCGATTTCGTCTGATTTCCTAACCATGGCTAAAAGAACATTTCTTGACGAAGGCGAAAAAAAGAAAATTAACGCCTCGAACCTGCGAAAATTACTGGGTGTATTTCGTTTCGTATTGCCTTACCGGTTGGTTTTTATTTTTGGTCTGATTTCTCTGGCGTTTTCAAGTGCCACACTTTTGTCGTTCCCCTTTTTTGCAGGCAAGCTGCTGGATGTCGCGCAGGGCAAATCAGATTTTGTACTCACCACCATCACCCAAATAGGATTGGCCTTACTGGCAATACTATTCCTTCAGAGCATTTTTTCCTTCACCAGGGTTTATACTTTTTCGATTGTCAGCGAGAAAACGTTGGCCGACTTGCGTCACGCCGTCTACAAAAAAATCATCTGGTCGCCCCAGGCTTTTTTTGATAGTCGAAGAGTAGGTGAATTGATTAGCCGGATTACCTCAGATGTGGGCACCCTGCAAGACACATTCACTTTTACCCTGGCCGAATTGTTAAGACAAATATTGGTTTTATTGATTGGCGTCCCCTTGATTTTTATTTTGACCCCCAAGCTTACCATTTTTATGTTGCTGACATTTCCGGTATTGGTACTGGCCGCTTTATTCTTTGGAAAATTCATTCGGAAACTCTCCAAGAAAACACAAGACCAACTCGCTAGTGCCAATGTGATCGTAGAAGAAACGCTGCAGTCCATTGCAGTAGTGAAATCATTTACCAACGAATTATTTGAAGTCTTGCGATACCGCAAATCGCTATCGCAGGTAGTCAATACGGCCATTCATACGGCCAAGTTCCGAGGTCTTTTTATTTCCTTTTCCATATTTGCGTTGTTTGGTGGCATAGTGGCCGTGAGCTGGTACGGGGCATCCCTGGTTCAGTTTGGAGAAATTTCGGTCGGCGAACTATTTTCATTCGTTCTCTACACTTCTTTTATTGGAGGCTCCATCGCAGGCTTGGGAGACATCTACAGTCAACTCCAGCGATCAATAGGGGCCTCTGAGAGACTTCTCGAAATTCTGGATCAGAACGATGAGCATAATACAGCCAAAAATGATTTGAAACTTTTGGGGGCAATTCAGTTTGAAGGAGTCGGGTTTTCCTATCCCAGCCGGATTGATTTTCCCGTGTTAAAGGATATCACCTTCAGTATTCAGCCGGGTGAAAAGATTGCACTGGTAGGTCCGAGTGGTTCGGGAAAGTCAACCCTTATCAATTTGTTGATGCGTTTTTATTCCGTTGAAAGTGGCCTGATCAAAATAGATGGAAAGGCCATTGCCGAGTACGGACTTTCCGATTACCGCGGCAACATTGGTATTGTGCCGCAGGAAGTAATGCTGTTTGGCGGAACCATCCTTGAAAATATCGCTTATGGAAAACCCGGCTCGTCTGAACAAGACATTATCGAAGCTGCCAGAAAAGCCAACGCCCTCGAGTTCATCGAAAGTTTCCCGGAGAAAATGGAAACGCTGGTTGGCGACCGTGGTGTGAAACTCTCCGGAGGTCAACGACAACGTATCGCCATTGCCCGTGCAATTCTGAAAGATCCATCTATTTTGGTTTTGGATGAAGCCACCAGTTCCCTCGATGCCAAGTCAGAACGATTGGTTCAGGAGGCTTTGGAAAAATTGATGGAGAACAGAACGACCCTGGTCATTGCGCACCGCTTGAGCACGATAAGAAAGGTGGATAGGATTCTGGTGATCAAAGAAGGAAGGGTTGCAGAAATGGGATCACATCATGAGCTAAGTGCAATGGAAAATGGCATCTATAATAACCTCTTGAAATTACAACTTGAAATCAGTTAGCATCTGCTTTTGACCCTTGCACAAGTTGCTTTTTAAGACGCGCATAATATGAATTTTAAACCGGTTTCTTTTTGCAATAAGTCTGTATTAACAACCCAGGTAAGTTTTTGTTTTGGATTTAATTTGTAATTTTGAAACTTATCAGAGGTGATTACCAGTCGCTTGGAGGACGATAGTCACCTTTTTTAACGTAACCCGGACCCAAAAGGCAAATGCTCCTATTTTCGCTGTTCAGAAGCCATAGTCAGAAGGAGACCGTTCTTTTTGGTGTTTTTGTATTGATCATATCTGTTTTTCTAGTGATTGATTTGGGTGTTTTCAATAAAACAGCCAGGAAAATCACCACCAAGTCGGCCCTGTATCAATCCATTTTTTGGGTAATTATCAGCACTATTTTTGGCTACCTGGTCTATGTTTATGACGAGGGAGGGCTGGATGCTTCCGTGGAATATTTTTCCGCCTACCTCACCGAATATGCCCTATCCGTAGACAATATCTTTGTCATCTTGCTGATCTTGAAATACTTCACCGTCAAAGAAGAATACTATCACAAAATTCTTTTTTGGGGTATTCTGGGTGCTGTTGTTTTCCGGGGGTTTTTCATTTTTGTGGGAGCCTATCTTATTTTCAAGTTCCATTGGATTCTTTATGTATTTGGCGTATTCCTGATTTATTCAGGTATCAAAATTTATTTTGAAGATAGTGATGAAAAAATTGATCCCGAAAAAAATCCGATCCTGCGCTTGTGCCGGAAATATTTGCCGGTTACAAAGGATGAAATGGGGGGGAAATTTGTTGCCCTTATCAACGGCAAAATGATGTTTACTCCGCTTTTTTTGGTGGTTATCCTGGTTGAAACAACCGACCTGATTTTTGCAGTTGATTCTATTCCTGCGGCATTTGCCATCACCACAAATGAATTCCTGGTCTACACTTCCAACATATTTGCGGTGATGGGACTGCGTGCGATGTTCTTTCTTCTAGCAGGTATCATCGATAAGTTTTACTTGCTTCAAAAAGGATTATCGATCATTCTTTTCTTTATTGGGGCCAAAATGCTTCTTGAAATTTTTGAAATAGAGTTAGATCCTGTCCTGTCTTTTGCAGTGATTATTGCAACACTGACCCTCGCTATCATATTCTCTGTCGTGATACCACGAAAAGAGGAACCAAAAGAAGCTTGACGCGCTTATCGATTCAGGCTGTCAGCAAAAAAGTCCTTAGGTAAAATCTTCAATAAAATCGGCAGCGTAAGAAACTGCTGCGGCAATGAAATGATCACTAACGTGGGGATGGTTTTAAGCACATAGATCAGCAATTCCTGTAAATGGATCTTTTCCTCATTGGTAAGTTCGGCGGATTTCGCTTTTCGCAACAACTCCATCAATTCTCCACGACCCTGCACTTCACGGATTAAACGGTTCTTGTTTCGATCCGCGATCTTTGACATCCTGCCAATGAATTGGTCACTTACCTGTTTATAATCCTGTTTATTCTGAAGGTTGTTAAGTTCTTCCCAGTGCTCCAACACGAATCCTTCAATGGCAATCATGCTGTTTTCCAGATCATCTTCCGTAAAGCTCAGGTGTTGGCACAACTTCTTCAAGAATAGCAATTCCGATTCCTCGACCTTTTTGTCCGACCAAATGGTAAGAATCGCCATTTCCAGAAAATACTTTTTTAGGATCCAGGAATTGTTCGTGGGAAGATTGATCGCCTCAATTTCAATTCCACTTTCGAAAATAGCCAGCGCCGCTTTCCTGTTTTCAGGTGACAATCCAGCGCTATTAAGGAAATATTCCAACAATTTTCGTTCCTCAAATTCAATCACATTATTGGCATGGGTTGCTGCGGCAATTATTTTCACAACAGAAAAACGTAGCTCATCGCGTTCGTATTTAAAAAAATCGGAAACTATGCGATCCGCATTAGTATGAATCCATTGTCCAAAAATAAAAACATCAAGAAAAAGTAAGCTATTGTGAAAAAACTGGGTCCAAAAATTATTGCTGTATCCGGAAGTGTGTTCGATCCGCCTGTCCAGAATTTTTTCGGCCAAATCAAGCGGCGTTTTTTTTCGGCCAAATAGTGTCTTGGTAGACGTTGCCAGTTCAGGAAAAATTCTATTGTAAAAATTGCCAATATTTTCCAGAGTAATCAGAATGATTGATGAAAGTTCATCCTCATTCTTAATCGGTTTGTCATGAAAGAGAAGTGAACTGCTGATAAGGCTTTCTGCCAAAAGCACTTTCATTCTGTCTTTTTCACTCCATTGCTTAGAATCAGGATGTTCAATGGCGTACACAGATTGACCATACATCAATCCGGTCGGTTGGATCACCCTATACAACGAATGTTCCGGATCCGATGCCTTACGCCCTTCTTCGGTGAGCTCTTTAAGCAGTTCCCTTCGAAACTCGAGGTATTCCTTTAACCAGCCTTTTACTCCAGGCTTCATGGGCATTTTGATTAGTGAAAAAGTTACCGTTTTTGGTGACTGAATTCAATCATAAACTATTGATCTGGTCAATCCTGTACGCGCCAGCCTTTTTTACCAATTATTTTGGCAGATTCTTCTACTTTTTTCTTAAGGTCATTCTTAAATCCATCCAACTTTTTAGCCAATGCAGCGTTATCCACCCCGATAATTTGTGCTGCCAGAATCCCCGCATTTTTGGCCGCGTTAAGCGCTACAGTTGCAACCGGAACTCCACTGGGCATTTGCAGGATAGAAAGAATAGAATCCCAACCGTCCATCGAGTTGGAAGACTTCACGGGCACACCAATCACTGGAAGGGAAGTAAGGGAAGCAACCATCCCAGGGAGATGCGCTGCGCCTCCTGCACCGGCAATAATCACCTTCAGTCCGCGGGTCCTTGCTGTAGATGCGTAATCCATCATCCGTTGGGGGGTGCGATGTGCCGAAACAATGGTGAGTTCAAATGGAATTTTCATTTCTTCAAGGAACTCGGCCGCTTCTTTCATCACTTTCAGATCCGACTGGCTTCCCATAATGATGCCTACTGCTGGTTTGCTCATGTGATTACGGTAAGGTTATCTTTTACAAATTTGGCTTTCTTCTTCAAACTATCCACGTCGGCATCCAAAATTGTTACATGACCCATTTTTCGAAAAGGTCTTGTCAGTTTCTTTCCATATAAATGGACGTGCACACCCATTATCTCGAGCACTTTCTCCAACCCGTCATACCGGGCAAGACCTGAATGTCCGCCTGCCCCTAGAAGGTTGACCATTGCGCTGGGCTGAATAATAGCGGTGTTACCTAAAGGTAAATTTAATATTGCTCGAAGATGCTGTTCATATTGAGATGTTACATTTCCTTCGATCGTCTGGTGGCCACTATTGTGAGGACGGGGGGCAATCTCATTAACTAATACCTCACCGTTCTTGGTCACAAACATTTCTACAGCCAATAAGCCTACCATTTTAATTTCATCAATAATTTTATGTGCAATGGCTTCCGCTTTTTTAGCAACGGAATCGCTGATATGTGCCGGGGAAAAAAGATATTCGACCAAATTGGCTTCAGGATGAAATATCATTTCGACAGCTGGATATGAAACTATTTCTCCCTTCTCGTTTCGCGCCACAATCAGGGCAATTTCTTTATCGAAATCAATCCAGCGCTCAAGCAAACCCGGCGCATCAAATGCTTTGTGAAGGTCATGTTCTGTGTGCAGAATTTGCACCCCCCTCCCATCGTAGCCTTCCCTGCTCAGTTTATTGACCGCAGGCAAAAAGGACTTATTGGCGATGACTTCCGATCGATTCTGGGTAAAAACAAATGGTGATGTCGGAATGCCAAATTCTTTGTAAAACTGTTTCTGCGTGCCCTTGTCCTGGATCAATTCAATGATTTCAGGCTGAGGAAAAACTTTCTTACCCCGCTTAACCAGTTCCTTCAGCGCGGCCGTATTGACATTTTCAATTTCAATTGTGATCAGATCACATTGTTCGCCAAATTCCAGGACCGTATTGTATTCTGTTAATTTCCCAACATGCAAAGGCGCCAACGATTTACATGGTGCATCCGCATCCGGATCCAAGACTAAAAATTGAATGTTCAAATCAATACCCGCCTGAATCAGCATTCGGCCAAGCTGCCCTCCTCCTAAAATTCCGAGCTTGAAATTCTGATAAAAGGAAGTCATGGGTCAATAATTAGCAATTTACCTTCTGGTCTGCAATCTAAATTAATTCTTGATAAGACTAACGGAAACGATCACATCACCTACCTCAATGCGATCTACGATTTCCATGCCTTTTTCCACTTTAGCAAAAAGGGTATATCGTCCATCCAAATGCGGAGTCGGGGAATGGGTAATAAACCATTGTGTTCCTTCGGTATCCTTTCCCGCAGAAGCCATCCCTACAGCTCCCGTCTTGTACCGCTGCTTCAAGAATTCGGATCGTATTGAATAATCTTCACTTCCAAAGCCATCCCCCCTGTTGCAACCGGTCTGAATCACAAAATTGGGAACAACGCGATGAAAATACCTTCCGTCGAAATAACCCGTGCTCACCAAGCCAACAAAATTACCGACTGCACCAGGGGTTTCTTCCACGAACAACCGCATGATGATATCGCCCTTTGCGGTTCTTATCAAAACGTGCTGATCCTTTGGAATGGACTTTATTAACTTCCAATCAATGGGGTGGTTAAACAAATTTTTCAGCCGTGCCGGTTTTTCCTTGTTTTCAAAATAGGCTATGGCATCAACTAATGGTTGTAACGATTCAATGTCCTTGGGCAAATGAAGTTTCTTTTTGGCTTCATACAGAAAATTGAAATCATGAATCATCATCTTGTATCCCAGGACAGAATCGCCTAGCGCTCCGGCAATGATGCCCGTCACAACAGGATCCCCATCCAAAATGGCCTGTCTGTAGATCCCAACGAAATCAGCCTGTTTCTTTTTAAAAAAGTTATTGTGATAATTGATTGCTACAAGGGCTAACGCTGCCGTTGATTTGATTACCGGGATTTCGGATTTAATCATCGCCGAGGAAATAAAATCAAAGGCCGCTTCCTCATTTGCCCCTTGCGAAAACCCCAATGCAGTCAACAAGTGGGCCTTCTCATAATCGTTTGATTTCTTATACAGATCAATTATCTCTTGTATCGCTTTGTCTGATGGAATCGAACTCAACAAGGCACCATATAAATTGGCTTTGACCCGAAGGTTTGCACACGCAATAATTTCTTCTTCTATTCTTTTCGAGAAACTTTCCTTCGTTAGTCTGAGGATCAACTCCGATGCCGATATTTGAACCGCAAGAGAAGAATCTCTCAATGCCCCAAATACAATTGACTCCGATTCCTTTAATGAAAATTTTCCGCATGCACGGACTGCGTTATTTCTTACCCGATCGTCTTTGTCCGTGAGCCTAATTTTCCTGAGCACCTCCAGGGCTTGAGGTGCACCCATTTTGTTTATTCCAGAAACGGCCGCCATCCTTACCTCCGGCAAGGGATCCTTCGTTGCTGAATTGATAAGTTTTGCGTAAAAAGATAATTCCGAAAGCCTGGCGCGACTAAAAAAATGGGCTGCCGCCAGTCGAGTTGAGCCGCTATATTTTTGTTCCAGAAATTCACTTTCCCTCCGGATCATGACCGAATCGGTAAAGTTTCGCAAGCCTAGCCGGTAATAAGCCCATGCCAATCCCTCCTGTGCCATTGAATCTTCTGCATTGTAGTCCAGAAGTACCTCAAGGTCCCGGTTGCTGACCGTTTTTCCCAGTGCCTCCAGCGCTTCTCTAACGACTCTCCAGTCATGATCATGGATGGCCGGAATAAGAGCATTGACGGCGGCAATTCCCCCAGTCTGACCCAGCGTGAAAGCGGCGTTACTTCGGACTGTTGCATCCGGATCCTCTAACAACAAATTCCCCAATGCGGGAGCAAAAGCGGTATCCTGAATTGACGCAAACGCCAGGGAGGCTGACGAACGATAAATTGGATTTTCGAAGTGAAGAAATTGTAACAAACTATCGGAAAGCCTCCGGTCCTGAAAGTCTGCGATGGTGACTAAGACAGGATCAGCAAATCGGTTGGAGTTTTCATTTTCTGCACAACTCCATAGTATGAAAAGCGTAAAAGAGATGGCAGCAAATCTCTTCATGAAACTCAGTAGGCCTTAAGTTGGGAAGCGCGCTGTACAACATCATCAAACTCAATACCGGCTTGTCGAATGGAGTATAAAAGCAATCTGACTTCTTTTACGTGAACACGACCATCTGCCTCTGACATTTTATACAGGTGAACGAACGCAGTGAGTTTTTCCTCTGTGTTGCAAGCATTGATCATTTCTATACCCAGTCGATAAATCTCACGTTCTTTTTGTATGGCAATTCCCGTTTCAAATTCGTGGAAGATCGAATCTGGAATCTCTTCAACACTTTTGACTTTTAACAACGCAATCCGTTCTTTTTCATCGATTACACCGTCAGCGTTGATCAAAAGATGGACCAGATACAAAAGCCCCAGTTGATAGTTTTTGTTTGTGTTCATTCTGAAATCAATTATCCTTAAAGATAAACAGATTTCGAAAACTCCACGACTCAAGGAATTTAAGACAAAACCTGGTAAACAATAAAAGCACACAAGTAGGCCAGACCAGTCATGTAACCAAGCTGTAACAAGGGCCATTTCCAGCTCTTCGTTTCCCGTTTCACCGTAGCCAGCGTACTGGCACACTGCATGGCCAAGGTATAAAACACCAGCAAAGAGAATCCCACTGCAGGGGTAAAGCGGGGGCCCCCGGTTTCTGGGTTTATCTCAGATTTGAGCCGGCTCTTGATCGTCGGTTGGTCTTCCGTGCTCCCAAGGCTATAAATAGTGGCAATGGTGCCGACAAAAACTTCGCGTGCAGCAAAAGAAGTAATCAGAGCTATCCCTATTTTCCAGTCATATCCCAATGGCCGAATGGCCGGTTCCATGGCTTTTCCAATGATTCCTGCATAGGAATGCTCAAGTTTATAAGCCGCTACCCGGTCATCAAAAGCTTTCTGGCTAAGTCCCAGATTTTGAGTTTCAATTCGAACAGTTTCCCTCGCCCTGTTCATTTCCTGCACCGGCCCATAGCTGGCCAGGACCCAAAGTATGATGGATATTGCCAAGATAACTTTGCCCGCCCCCAAAACAAAAGTCTTCGTTTTCTCAACAATAGTGTAGCCAACATTGGACCATTTCGGCATTCGGTAGGTCGGCATTTCCATAATTAAATAACTGCGCTCTTTGGTATGGATGATCCACTTCATGATCAGGGCGGAAAATATTGCTGCAAAAAACCCGAGAAGATACAAGCCCATCAACGCAAGCCCCTGAAGGTTAAAAAATCCAAATAGCTTGTCATCCGGTACTATAAGCGCTACCAAAATGGTAAATACGGGCAACCGTGCCGAGCAACTCATAAAAGGAGTTACAAAAATCGTAATCACCCTGTCCTTCCAATTCTCAATGGTTCGCGTAGCCATGATGGCGGGTATTGCACAAGCCCAACCCGACATCAGCGGCACTACACTTTTGCCGTTTAATCCGACTTTGCTCATGATCTTATCCATCAGAAAAACGACGCGGGCCATATAACCTGTTTCCTCCAAAATAGAAATGAAAGCAAACAGGATGGCGATTTGCGGAATGAAAATGGCAATGCCGCCAATACCTGGAACAATTCCCTTAGCAATTAAATCGAAGAGCGGGCCTTGCGGAAGCTGGTTACTTAGATATGTGCTTAGGTATGCAAAAAAACGATCAATCAAATCCATGGGGATGAGCGCCCACGCAAAGATCGATTGAAAGATCAGAAAAAGGATTCCAAAAAAAATAACATACCCCCAGATGCGATGCGTAAAAATGCTATCCAGACGATAGGATGCTTTTTTCCATTCGGGATCCGGAAGGCGCAGGATTATTTTGTTCAGCACATCCTGAATAAACCCATACCGATGTATCGTTTCAGCTCCTTGATATTTGCCGGGAAAGACCCCATACTCTTTAGCAACACGAAACAGAAAATCCTTTTCCGCTTTGGAAAGAAAAGTTAAATAGTCCGTTTGTTGGAGATATTGGTAGGCTGCATAATCTGAATTCAATTTAAATTCTGACCTGACCAGATCGACAGCCGTTTTGATTTCAGAAGCTATTGTAAAAATATTTCTGGTGGAGGGCCGAAGTGGCTCTGCCAATTGTTTTTTTAATTTATCGAGCCCATGACCTTGTCTTGCATTGATTAGCACAACCGGTACGTCCAGCGCCAGTGAAAGTTTTTTAACGTCAATACTTAATCCGGATTTTGCTGCCAGATCAACCATGTTTAACGCAAGAATCGTGGGGATTTGAATGTCTATTAACTGGGTGAGGAGAAGAAGGCAGCTTTTCAGATTTGTTGCGTCAGCAATGACGACTACTTTGTCTGGAAAATCTTTGTGATTGTGATTGGCAAAAATCTCAGCTACAATTTTTTCATCTAATGATCGCGGATAGAGGCTGTAAATGCCCGGTAGGTCAATGATCTCTACATCGATATGATCATCAAGTTGGCAAAGACCAGTGCGTTTATCTACAGTGACCCCTGGGAAATTGCCAATCTTTTGGTTGAGACCGGTCAGGCGGTTAAAAAGCGAAGACTTGCCGGAATTCGGCTTACCCGCCAATGCAATCTTCGACCTTTTTTCAACACCCATTAATTTACAATTGATATCACCTCAGCTTCTGCAATGCGCAAGGATAAGTCATACCCGGATACACTAACACAAACAGGGTCGCCAAAAGGGGCGGAAAAATTAAACCGGACTGCTGTGCCTGGCAAAAAACCCATTTCCAGAAGCTTTACCGATAGTTCCGGATCTGAAAAACCTGAAATAATGGCTGTTTCGCCAGGAATCATGTCCGCAACACTTTTTCCATTGCCAATCACCGTTTAATTAGATTAAATTTAAACAGTGCGAAGATATAAGTCAAAGGCGTCCTATGCAATGATTAAAATCACTTGTTATTTTAGGGTATGAAGAAGAGAAAAATCAAAAAAGAGCCTATCAAGGGGGCAAAATCACCCACTTCCCCACCCAGTGAAAAGAGTGATGATACGTTTGATTTCGGAGGCTTACCTGCAAGGGATCTGAAGAAGAATCTGGGTTGTGGCTGATACTGGGAAAAAGATCATCCGAGGTTAAATCAAAATCACATTAAATCGACTCCGTGTAAAATACCCGTTTCACCCGCTCATGGGTGCTCGTCAAAATCTCATACGCAATCGTGTTGATACTTGCTGCAATTGCGTCAATCGGCAACGCTTCACCAAAGATGATGACATCATCTCCTTCCTTTGCATCAATTCCAGTGATGTCCACCATGGTCATGTCCATGCAAACATTGCCAATTACAGGAGCCCGTTTGCCCCGAATCGAAACGGAGCCTACCCCTTTGCTAAAACTCCGACTAAACCCATCCGCATAACCAATCGCAATGGTGGCAATCGTTATTCCTTCCTCCGCCACGCCTTCTCTTCCATACCCAACCGATTCACCTGCATTTATTTTTTTGATTTGTGAAATAATCGTTTTGAGCGTTGCTACAGGTTTTAGTTGATTTACTTGCTCTTCCGTTGGGTTAAGGCCATAGAGTCCTATACCCAATCTCACCATATCGAGTTGTAATGCTGGGAAGCGTAGTATACCAGAAGAATTTAGAATATGAAGCAACGGCATTATGGCCAGTTCTTCTTTTATCCGTGCCGTCATCGAATGAAAACGCCTTGTCTGGTCGCGGGTAAAATTATCATGAACCGACTCATCCGCCCCGGCGAGATGAGAAAAGATAGAGCTTGTTCTAATATTTTGATTGTTCTTAAGAATATCGATGACCTCGCTTACCTCTCTCTCCTCAAATCCCAACCGGTGCATGCCGGTATCCAATTTAATATGGACCGTGCAAGTTCGGCCGTTCAAAAAAGCGACCAAGGCACGGAGTAGGGAAAGACTATACATCTCGGGTTCAAGATTGAATTCGAGGAGTGTCGAAAAGCTTTCTTCAGAAGGGTTCATCACCATAATTGGCAAGTGAATGTGATTCTTCCGGAGTTCTACCCCTTCGTCAGGGTAGGCAACGCCCAGATAATCCACTTTATGATATTGGAGTAAGTTAGTCACCTGTTCGCTCCCGTTGCCATAGGCAAAGGCCTTTACCATCACCATTAGCTTTACTCCCGGATTCAATTTTGACCTGAAAAAGTTAAGATTATGAACCAATGCACTCAGGTCAATTTCCATCACCGTACCGTGTATCTTTTTTTGGAGATGTTGTATGATGTTTTCAAATCGAAACGATCTGGCCCCCTTCACCAGGATCACTTCATTTTGAAAATCATTCCAATTAATTAGATTCAGAAAGTCCTCAGTGGTCTTAAAGAATTGTGATGAAACAATGTTTTCAAGAAGTCGTTGATGGGCCAAAAGTCCGGGCCCAATTCCTATAAGATGTGAGATGTCTGATTTCCTCAATGTCTCGGCAACGCTCTTCACCCATACTTCGTCGTTTAATCCGGATTGAAGAATGTCTGATAGGATCAGGGTGTTTTTCTTTTTTTTCATGCCCGCCAGAAAGTTCAAACTGATCTGCAACCCGGCAAGGTCGTTGTTATAGGTGTCATCAATAATTTGACAATGATTAATTCCTTGCTTTAATTCAAGCCTCATCGGCACCGTCTTAAGTTGCATAATTCCTGCTTCAATCTCTGCGGGTTCATACCCAAGATGAAGCATCAACGCAATGCAGTGGCATACATTCTCAATCGACGCCGTATCGGAAAAAGTAATGCCAAGCATGAAGTCCTTCCCCTTTGTCGAAATACCCAGCACGTGACCTACTTTATGTGTGATGCGAATGTCAGCGCCAGGATGCGTACCCCAGCTTAACAATTGACCATGAAACCGTTTTTCGAGCAGTTCGGCTACCGTCTTCTGATCTTTGCAATAAATAATCGTGGAAGCGGAAACAAAAAGCTTTAGTTTCTCCTCTAGTTTTTGCTGCCGGTCTTTGAACCCTTCATCATGCGCCGGTCCCAGGTTGGTAAACAATCCGATGGTGGGCTGGATAATTTCCTGAAGTCGGGTCATCTCACCAGGCATCGAAACTCCAGCCTCAAAAATTCCTAGATCATGGTAAGATTGCATCACCCAGACGGACAGCGGAACGCCAAGCTGGGAATTGTAGCTTCCGGGATTTTTCACGATATGGTAATCCGCGGAAAGCAATTGATACAACCATTCTTTGATGATGGTTTTCCCATTGCTTCCGGTGATGCCAATTACGGGTATCACAAAGGTGTTGCGATGATAAATGGCCAGCATCTGAAGACAGGAAAGTGAGTTAGAGACAAGTAGAAAATTTCCCTCAGGATATGGGGTCAATGCAAACTGCTTTTCAATTACAAATTGGCGAATGCCCGACCGGTATAATTCAGCGAGGAATTGGTGCCCATCGTGACGCTCCCCCGCGATCGCAAAAAAAACAGTTCCTTCTGCTGCTGAGGCTTTGCGACTGTCTACCTCAAGATTTGTTATTTGCCGATCCTTGTAAAGCTGGAGCAACTTACCCCCGGAGATTACATCAAGTTCTGAAAATTTCACCATGGAATTCAGAATAGTCTGGAGCCATCCGGCACCTTTTTGTCGATGGAAGATAATACCACGTGACCTTCCTTATCAGGAAATCCAGTCACTAAAACTTCTGAAATAAATTGGGCGATTTTTTTAGGGGGAAAGTTAATCACGCAGATTACTTGCTGGCCGATCAGTTCTTCTGGCTGATAATGTTCGGTGATTTGTGCACTGGATGTTTTAACGCCCAAATCAGGTCCCAAGTCAATCCAAAGCTTCAGGGCTGGCTTTCGGGCATCTGGAAAATCCTCCGCTTTGACGACCGTTCCGGCCCGAAAGTCGATTTTATCGAAGTCCTCCCATGTAATCATTCGAAATGTTATAAATTGCCCAACCAAACTACAAGGTAGCCTGTTTTGCTATTATTCTGGACCCCATGAAAGTAAACATTTTACCATTCGTTTTGCTCTTTGCACTCGTTGGCTTGGTGTCCCCTTCCCTTTCCGTTCAGGCGCAAGATAAAGGATTGTCACCGAATGAATTGCTTGATCCAAATCATTCAGAATTGAGCGTTAGCGATGATAAAGCGCTTCCGGTTGACCACGAATCAAAACCGAAAGTAGCAGGCCGGGACTCATCCATGATGAATAGCAAACTCCCCACACTCACGAACCCCGTCTCGAAATCAAAATCTGCTGAGCACAAAACAGCTGCAAGCAAGGATGAAGATGATGATGCGCTTTCCTTCAACTTCTTATACTACATCATCGAGAAATTTAAGATTTCCGATCTTATTGACGAATAGCCTACCTTTCTTGTCCTCTGAATTATTGACACTTCTGACAAGTGCCGCGAATCAATAGGTTCTGCTCCTTCACTTTGTATCCCCTCGGTAATTTGACGGAGGGAATTTCAACATCATCCAGGCACTTGGTCTCCCCACAATGAGTACACTTAAAATGAACATGATCATGGTGATGATCTTCATCCTGGCAGTGCTCATTGCACAGAGCATACTTAAGCGCGCCACCATCATCCAGTACTTTATGAATCACTCCCCGGTCAAGAAATGATTTAAGGGTGCGGTAAACTGTAACGCGATCAAATGATGTGGAAATTTCCTTTTCAATATCGGAGTAAGAAAGTGCTTGAGCTTTCTTAATAAATAAATTCAGAATCTTAGATCGACTGGACGTTGTTCTTAATTTGTGCTCCTTGAGCAAATCCGGATGCGTGGTCATGGGTTCATTTTTCTTTAGCGAATTCTAAATTTAAGCGGTGAGGTCTCTCCTAGCGTGCCGGTGTCGCAATTCTTTTTGATCTAGTGTTCCGAAATACTAAAACTACTTTTACACCCACAATTTAGGAATAAATAATTTTGCAACTATGTTGCAATTTAGTGCGGGATTTCTATGTTTGCAACATAGTTTCAATAACAAAATTAATGAAACCCCTTTTTGCATTTTTTGCCAGCCTTACGCTTTGCCAGGGATTCTCTCAAAATTCCCTTACGGGGAAAGTGACCTATATCCTGGACCAAAGCCCTGCCATCGGTGCTACCGTTTACATACCGGATCTGAAAAGAGGAGCGTCCACGTATCGCGATGGTACCTATTCAATCGATCACCTTCCGAAAGGCCGATTTTTGGTCGAAATTAAATTCACAGGATACGCCAACTTTATTCAAGCAGTTCAGATTGATGGCGTAACCCCACTCAATGTTAGTTTAGACCAGGCCGTCACCGAACTCAATGAGGTGGTTGTCACGGGAGTGAGTCATTCATCCGAACTAAAAAACAATCCGCTCCCCATCGGCACGATGAATTTGAGCAACCTCACGGAAAACACCGCCAGTAACTTGATTGACAACATTTCTAAAAAGGCAGGAGTTAACCAAATCACTACCGGTCCTGCAATTTCCAAACCGGTAATCCGTGGCCTCGGGTACAACCGGATTATATCTCTGTACGATGGCATTCGGCAAGAAGGCCAACAATGGGGTGATGAACACGGAATTGAAATTGATGAGTATTCCGTTGACCGCGTGGAGATTGTCAAGGGTGCCGGGAGTTTGATGTATGGTAGTGATGGACTGGGAGGTGTCTTAAATTTTCTGACGCCGAATCCTGTGGCAGACGGAACGATCACAGCAAAATGGATCAGTAATTACCAAACCAACAATGGTTTGATCGGCAATTCGGTGATGACAGCCGGAAACTTAAATGGAATCTATTGGCTGGCGAGGGTAAGTAAGAAGGATGCCATGCCCTATCATAATGCTTATGATGGCCGGGTCTTTAACTCCGGATTTCATGAAAATGATGTCAACGGCCACATCGGCCTGAGCAAGTCCTGGGGTTATTCACAGATTAATCTCAGTTCATTCCATCAGTTCCTGGGCCTGGTGGAGGGGAATCGTGACAGCACGGGACATTTTACCAGGCTTTTCAATCTCAATGGAATTGAAAAAGAAGCCACCGTGACAAACGAAGAATTAAACTCTTATCATCTTTTTATTCCCCACCAGGAAATTTCCCATTTCAGAATTTCCAATACAACCAATGTTTATCTCGGAAGCTCACGCCTTCAACTCAACGTAGGAATTCAAAGAAACCAACGAAAGGAATTCGGGGAAGTGTTGAATGACCAAATAAAGAATCTTTACTTTGATCTGAACACCCTCAATTACAATCTCACTTATTTTTTACCAGAAATGCCATGCTGGCAGATTTCCTTGGGCACAAGCGGCATGAGCCAGCAAAATCAAAACAAGGGAATTGAATTTCTTATTCCTGAATACCGGTCATTCGATTGGGGTGCATTTGGTTTTGTAAAACGACACTTCAGCAAGGTTGACCTGGCAGGGGGTCTGCGATTTGATCGGCGAAAATTGTCGATTGACGCTTTATATCTGGACGCGTCGGGCCAGCCCACTCCGGACAACAATGCAACACAAAAATTCAAGGTTGGAAATCTCACTTTTTCAAATTTCTCAGCCAGTGCAGGAGTGACCTATCCCATTTCAAATTTACTCAGCACGAAATTCAATCTGTCTCGCGGTTTCAGAGCACCCAACATTGCAGAACTTGCTTCCAATGGAAGACACGAAGGTTCATTACGCTACGAACATGGAAATTACAACCTCAAACCCGAAACCTCCTTGCAACTGGATGCCAGTCTGATGATTAATTCCAAACACCTGAGTGCGGAACTTTCTCTTTTCCAGAACAATATCAATAACTACATCTATACCGAAAAGTTGCTTGCAAAAAACGGACGGGACAGCATCCCTGACCCGTCCCAGCCTGTGCCAGCCTACCAATACACAGCGGGTCAAGCACAACTTCGGGGAGGCGAGTTTTCCATTGATATTCATCCGCACCCGTTCGATTGGCTTCACTTTGAAAACGGTTTTTCATTTGTAAATGCCCTGAATAAATCTCAATCAAAAAATGACAGCACAAGATATTTGCCGAATATACCGGCACCCCGCTTCCAAAGTGAGCTGCGTGGAAAATTTAAAAAGATCGGAAACTTTGTGACTAACCCTTTTGTCAAAGTCGAATTAAACCACTTTTGGCCACAGGACCGTGTACTGCTGGAGAATCACACAGAGACCAGGACACCCGGTTACACGCTCTGGAATGCCGGGTTTGGAATGGATATCATCACAAAAAAAGCCCTCACACTGTTCTCGTTTTACTTTACGGTAAACAATATTTTTGAGATCGCCTATCAAAATAACTTAAGCCGATTGAAGTATGCGACCGAAAATCAATTGACCGGAAGGGTTGGCGTTTTTAACATGGGAAGGAATTTCAGTTTCAAAATTGTAGTGCCGTTTACGCTCAAGAAAAGTGATTGACCTAGGCCTCTTTCTTAATCAAAAATTGTTCGAGGTCCTTCAATTTCAATACTCCCTCGTAATAGGCTTTACCAAAAATCACCGCAAAAATTCCCATTTCATTCAGACGCTTAATGTCATCCACCCCGCGCACACCCCCGCTGGCCAACACTTGCAAATCGGGAAAATGGTCCAGTATTTCCTGATAAAACTCAAAGGCAGGACCTTCCAAAACACCATCTCGCGATACGTCGGTGGACTTCACATATTTTAGGCCTCGATCATAAAAGTATTGGACGTGTTCAAACAAGGTAAGCTCTGATTTTTGTTGCCATCCCCGAAAGGAAATTTTCTTGGTTACTATATCGGTCACATCTGCGCCCAATGTCATTTTTTCACGACCATAAGAAACGATCCATGAAGCAAACAGTTTGGGGTTGGTGACCGCAATGCTTGAAGCCGTAATATAATCGGCGCCATATTCATAGGCCTTGCCAATATCACCGTCGGTGCAGATTCCGCCGGTGAAATCAATTTTAAGTTTTGTGTGTCCTGCTATTGCTTCCAGTACATGATAATTCTTGGGGCTACCCTTTTCAGCTCCATCCAGATCTACGAGGTGAACCACTTCGATTCCATGCTCCTCAAAGCGTTGCGCTAAGTCCAGGGGGTTTTCGTCGTAGGCTTTTTCACTCAAGGGATCTCCCTTTCGCATTTTTACTACTTTTCCTTGACGGATTGCTATGGATGGAATTACCTGAATCATTTATTAAAATCAAAAAGCTAATGTACCATGGGAAGTGCAAAACGCATTAATAAAGGAACTGAATTTCGGAAAAGATTATTTGCTAAAGGGAACCGCCACCAGGGTTTTGTCCCACAACAGAATAATTTCCATGTCTTCTCCCATTTTTTCCACCGAAATGGTAAACTGCTCGAATTCCTTGTCCTGAATTACCGCGGGTACCTCTACCATGAGCACATCATTTTTGGGATCACGATTGGATACGCCGTTAAAATCAACACCCCACTGACCATATTCAGAATTAAAAATGATTGTCCAGGTTTCTTTGTTGGGCTTAGCCCAAAATGAATACGTGCCGGATTTCAGCGCTTTACCTTTGATGATCAAATCATGATTGGTCTCAAAAATGGTGGCTTCATTGGCGCCCGTTCTCCACACTTTTCCATATGCCACAAGTGCATTTTGACCGGGTTCACCAAAAATGAGTCTGCCTTTTTTATAGGGACGACTATAATTGAAGTGAACCTTAAGACCATCCGCTTCAAAGTTCACATCAGATTCCGGGCTAAATGACTTGGTATAAAAAAACCGTAAGTAGCCCAGAACGCCTACAATGATCAGGAGTACAATGCCCGTGATAAGAAGTAATTTTTTCATAACGACAATGAAGTTAACGCTTTTTTACATCCAACACGCGGGTTTCCAATTTTTTCAGAAAGAAATTGAAAAAGCCATAACAGATGGTTTATATTTGTCCACTCAAAATTAATACACCATATGGTAGCCATCTCTATCGTTATTGCACTGTTCATATTAGCCATTGTTTCTCCCTGGATTTTCCCTAACAAAATGGTGAGTAAGAATGAGCACGATGTAAAGCATTAATCGCATTGGTTCGCGCATGAATGTTTGTGTCTTCTGTGGATCCGGAACGGGCGTTAACCCTGTCTACGCAGAAGCAACAAGGGATCTCGCATTTCTTTTAAGCAAAAACAAATGCTCTCTTATTTATGGGGGCGGGAACATTGGCCTAATGGGAATTTTGGCAGATGAAATGCTAAAAAGCTCAGCCCAGGTAATTGGCGTTATTCCCGATTTTCTGGTTCAACTGGAAGTTGCTCACAGCGGCCTCTCCGAACTCATCATTGTGACCAGCATGCATGAAAGGAAGAAACGCATGGCTGACCTGTCTGACATCTTTATAGCCTTGCCGGGAGGAATTGGAACCCTTGACGAATTAGCTGAAATTCTTACCTGGAAACAATTGGGCTTAATTGACAATCCCATTGGCTTGTTGAATACCAACCAATACTTTAACGCGCTAATCCAACAATGGGAGAAGATGGTCGAGGATGGTTTTTTGAAAAAGGGAACCCTGGAGTCAATTCAAATTTCCACTAATCCACTACAATTGCTCACCTTCCTTGGGGTACATACCGCTTAAGGGAATAGGCTTTCAGAAAATTTTATTTAGTTTTAAGAAGGCTAAGTCCGATGATTCAAAAAATTATTCTTGGTTTTACCTTTTGTTTGCTCCCCCTGCTGGTCAAAGCACAAACTTTAGGATTTTCGATTTCTGATGGTCACTCCAAGGTCTCCATCCCCATTGAAATCTATAATAATCTGATTGTAGTACCCGTGGTACTCAATGGTAAGCTTCCACTAAAATTCATTCTCGACACAGGAGTTCGCACCACCATTCTTACCGATAAAGCATTTAGTGATTTCCTGCATTTGACGTATGCACGAAAATACACGATATCTGGCCCGGGTGGAGAAAGATTAATCGATGCCTACATCGCAAACAATGTTAGTATTGATATGCCCGGAGTGCATGGAGAAGGTCATGCCATTCTGGTACTCGATAAGGACTATCTGGAATTGCGGAATTATCTGGGTACAGATGTGCATGGGATATTGGGTTATGAATTGTTTAGCCGATTCATTGTTGAAGTGGATTACCAGAACAAAATGCTAACGCTGATGCTCCCATATCGATTTAAACCCCGTGGAAAATACCAAAAGCTAAAAATCACAGTGGAAGACACGAAACCGTACCTGTTGACACAGGTGGAATTAAACGATAGCACGCGCATCCTGGCCAAATTACTCGTTGACACCGGAGCGAGTCATGGCATACTTCTTGACCCGCAATCGGATAGCAAAATAAAAGCCCCCGCTAAACATATCAACAGTCTCATTGGGAGGGGATTGGGGGGCGTTATCACGGGTAAAATCGGGCGCCTAAAAAGCATTAGCATCGGAAAATACGTCATTCCAGGTGTCATCGCCAATTTTCCTGATATCAACAGTTACACCGATTCAATAAAAGATAGTAGAAGTATTTTCCGAAATGGCTCAATTGGTGGAGAAGTGCTCAGCCGTTTCCATATTATTTTTAATTTTCCGGAAGAGAAAATGTATTTGAAAAAGAATGCATCGTTCAAAAAAGAATTTCACTACAACCTCAGCGGCTTGACCGTAAAGGCCCAAGGTGATAACCTCCGCAATTTTGAAGTCACTAATGTGCGGGAAAACTCTTCAGCAGACAAAGCGAAAGTGAAGGCCGGGGATAAGATCCTCTCCATTGGAGGTGAGCCCGCGTCAGAGCTTGATTTAAACAGGATTGATTCAATATTGAATTCAAAACCCAACAAAAGGATCGTTATGGAAATCGAACGAAACGGCTTAAAAATGACAATCGAATTCGTTCTTGAAAATCAAATCTGAAAATCA
This sequence comes from Bacteroidia bacterium, assembly GCA_043785125.1. GTDB lineage: Bacteria > Bacteroidota > Bacteroidia > Cytophagales > Cyclobacteriaceae > ELB16-189. The sequence goes on along the minus strand of JAYVXP010000187.1, from coordinate 32,913 downwards.
GATTTTGATTAACCTGGCCAGTTGACCTTTTCGCTTCCGGTATGCATTGTGCAAATAGCGTTGCGTTTGGCGAAATTTTATTGAATTCTTCATGGCTTTATACAGCGACTCCCCATTGAGATTTGCTTTGAGAACATAATTGAGTACTCCTGAAGTAATGGCCTCATGGTAGTTAGAATTCTTTAACACCGTAATCGGTATACTTTTGGTTTTGCGATACCGCACCAGGGCCTTGACTGAATTGCTCAATTCCAATTTTCCAACATTGTCATCGATAAGAATAAAATTGGGGGTAAATTTCCCAAGACGCGCAATGATCGTTTTCAGATCGAAGGCAATTTCCGTAATAATCCGTTTTCCGGGAATTTCGTTCAGACTCTGGAATATCTTGCCCAAGTCAATCGGGTTGTTTCCCACCACCAGCACATTTAACTCCTCCGAAAGAGAAGCATATTTTTTTGTTTTCATAGCCAACTTGACCTAGTAACTACTTATTGATCAAAAAAGTTGTTATCGGGTAACCTTTTCTTCTCCTTTGTTAACGATGCGGAGCGGATCCGTGAATGGATTGCATACTCTTGAAAAAAATAATCATTGTTGGCGGTGGAATTTCAGGCTTAATCACGGCAATTGGGTTAGCAAGGGCAGATATTTTGCCGATCGTTATTGAAAAACAAATATACCCGTTTCACCGGGTTTGTGGAGAATACATTTCTAATGAGACGGTGCCGTATTTAAAGTCTTTGGGGCTTTTTCCCGAAAAATTTTCACCCGCTCGGCTCAGCCGATTTCAACTCACTTCTGTTAATGGAAAAGAAGCCCACCTTCGCCTTGATTTGGGTGGTTTTGGAATCAGTCGCTATCAATTTGATCAATTCCTTTACGAGAAAGCGATTGAATCAGGTGTAAACTTTTTACTAGAAACTGAAGTAGAAAAAGTATCCTTCACAGCAAGCAATTTTTTAGTGCAAACCAAAAAACAAACGCTGGAGGCAGATTTGGTCATTGGTTCATTTGGAAAACGCTCAAGGATGGATGTACAACTCGGACGTAGCTTTATCAAAAAGAGATCTCCTTATCTCGGCGTGAAGTACCACATTCGAACCCAACACCCGCCGGACCTTATTGCATTACATAATTTCAAAGATGGTTACTGTGGCATCAGCAATATTGAGGACGGGAAAACCAATCTTTGTTACCTCACGCATCGCAATAATTTGAAAATCCACGGCACCATTTCTAAAATGGAGGAAGCCGTCCTTTTTAAAAATCCATTTCTGAAATTTCTTTTTAATAATTCGGAATTTCTTTTTGAAAAACCCGAGACCATCAATGAAATTTCTTTTGCGACAAAAGATCCGGTTGAAAATCATATCCTGATGACAGGAGACGCTGCAGGAATGATCACCCCTTTATGTGGCAATGGCATGGCTATGGCCATTCATTCTGCTAAATTGCTCAGCGAACAGGTAATTCGATTTTGTAAGGAGCCGGATTACACCCGCGAAGATTTGGAGCGAACTTACGCCCATTCCTGGAAGATGCTTTTTGAAAAAAGATTGTGGGCTGGGCGCCACATTCAAAAACTATTTGGGAGCGAATGGAGCTCTGATTTAGCGGTCAATCTCGTCCGTTCTTCTAAACCGCTGGCGAAATTCCTTGTCAGAAACACACACGGTGATCCGTTTTGATATTAAAAATATTGCTCAATATGGCTCGTCTTGAAGAAGAAATAAATGAAGAATGTGTTAAGGCAAGTTGCCGAAATGAAATTAAGCCGCATCGTATTTGAAAAATCTGCTTTTGTTGGATCATGCCACACCTGGTAGAACCAGAACATAAAAAACAATCCCACGGGAGCCAGCGCCAATAGGAAAAGATACCCAAAATACAGGGAGTAAAAATTTTGGAAATACAAAACAAATCCGAGTGCAGCCAAACCAAATACGCTCTGAACAAAAAGAAATGTTCCTCTGATACCAAGCAGTAAGCTCATTGTCTGGTCGCCATGTCGGATATCCTCTTCATGCTGATATACTTGTGTCATCGGATAATTTCCCCAAAGCATCAAACTGGTAAGAACAGCCGGGATTAAGACTTTTGCCTGCAGGGCGTTTTCAATTTCAAAATTATTGATACCCAAATAGCACATCAGGAATGTGAAAAACCCCTGGAAAAATCCCGTCACGAGCCATCCTATAATCGGGCGCTTCTTCAGTCGTATGCTTGGGTGGCTATAGGCTTTAGACACAAGTCCGTAAACGAGGAGCATCGCAGCAAAAAGTCCATTGATTTCAATAAAACCCAGCACGATTGCCAACCCATCAAATAATAAAGCCAGGAAGTACAAGTCTTTAGTGACCCGGGGTGGATTTTTCAAACCGCCAATGCTTTTCTCATCTTTGTCGAAATAGCTGTTATATCCGTTGCTGGCAGGATAGAGTAAAAGATGAATGATAAGAAACGACCAAAGCAAACGGCTTTCAACTAAATTGGGTGAAATTCCCAAAGCAAAAAGGTAGACTGGCATTAAAAAATAGGAAAACGGAATTCGCAAATGGAGCCAGGAAGAACGCGTAAACATTGAGATAGGTTGTTTTAATTTTCAAGTTAAGGAATTAGCCGAGCTGGTTGAATCATCTTGGCCTGGTTTTTTGTTATACCCGCATCATGAGCTATATCACTGCTATCGGCACAGCCAATCCTCCAAATAAAGTAAGCCAATCAACGATTGCTGACTTCATGGTGCGCGCCATGCAACTCAATGAAGAGGATGCAAGAAAAATGCGCGCACTCTACCGCATTGCCGGAATTGAGTCGCGCTATTCCGTTCTGGAAGACTATGGGAAAAAAGATGGTTTCGGTTTTTTCTCGAATAACCATGACATGGAGCCATTTCCATCTACCAAAAGAAGACTAGACCTCTTTCGCGAGCATTCGTTAAAACTTAGTTTGAAAGCGATCGGCAATTGCCTGACCAAACGACCAGGTTTTGACAAAAAGTCGATTACACACCTGATTGTTGTAAGCTGCACCGGCATGTACGCCCCCGGGCTTGACATTGATATCGTTAAGGCGATGGGTTTGTCTTTCAACATTCAGCGTTTGTGTATAAATTTCATGGGCTGCTATGCTGCCTTCAACGGCTTGAAACTAGCCGATACGTTTTGCAATACCCAAGATGGCGCAAGGGTGTTGGTCGTGTGCACAGAACTTTGCAGTCTTCACTTTCAAAAAGAAAACAGTGAAGACAACATGCTGGCTAATGCTCTTTTTGCCGATGGCTCAGCTGCCCTACTAATTGAATCCAAACCTTGCACAGGCCTTAATCTTAAGCCAGAAAGCTTCTATTGCGACATCGCCCCTGAGGGAGAAAACGATATGGCCTGGACAGTGGGTGATATGGGTTTTGAAATGAAGTTGTCATCTTATGTACCCGCCGTAATCAAAAACGGCATAAAGCAACTGACCACCTCTCTCCTGGGACGCATTTCTCAAAAACTTTCCGACGTCTCTTACTTTGCAATTCACCCGGGTGGCAAAAAAATTCTTGAAGTGATTGAGCTCGAACTCGGCCTAAGCAAAGAGCAAAATCAGTACGCCTATGAGGTGTTAAGAAATTACGGAAACATGTCTTCCCCTACTGTCCTTTTTGTCATCAACGAATTGTGTAAGAACCTGAATGGCGTGGACGGTGGGAAAAGTATTCTGAGTTTTGCATTTGGACCAGGGCTTACCCTCGAAAGTATGTTATTGAAAATTGAAAATCACTAATGGCTGATTTTAATCATCGTTCCAAGGACCTGGAGATCATGGACAATCTTAGGTGCACAGGGGAGGTTGTAAATCAGACACTTAGGGAATTAGAGGTCATTAACCACTGGCTGGGCGGGAATAGGGTAACTTTAGATGGCATTGAACTACTCCTCAAACGTCAACATTTTGACAGGCCTTTGAGCATTGTTGATTTAGGGTGCGGTGGAGGCGATATACTCAAACTCATCGTGCCCTGGGCAAAAAAACATAAGATCACAACCCAACTCAGGGGGATTGATGCCAATCCCAATATCATCGATTTTGCCTCAACGCATGCTAAAAAATATCCTGAAATTACTTTCGAAACTGTAAATATCTTGTCTGAAAATTTTCAAAAAAGAAAATTCGACATCGTTTTAGCAACATTATTTACACATCATTTTTCTGATCATCAACTCGTGGAAATGCTAAGGGCGCTTAAGCGTCAGGCACAAATCGGCATCGTCATTAATGATATTCACCGTCATTGGTTAGCCTTTTACTCGATCCGGATTCTTACCTGGCTATTTTCAAAATCCGTTATGGTAAAATTTGATGCTCCGCTTTCAGTCCTGAGGGCATTTCAACGCAACGAATTGGAGTCTATTTTGGCAAAAGCAGAAATCAAGCACTTTACCCTTCGGTGGAAGTGGGCTTTCCGTTGGCAACTCATTATACCTTCATCCTAACACAAGCTACAAAGAATAGCAGTTTGGCACAATTTTTACTTCTACCTTGGTGTAAGGCCTTATTCACTAATTTTTATCTTCATGAAAAAGAAACTCATTTATTTTGCCACGCTAGCCCTATTAAGCGCCTGTGCATCCAGCCCCCTTGGTTCGAAAGTGAAGGAACCTTTTCAGGGTTCATCCTATCAATCCAACAACCGGTTTTTTAGAGGTACGGGTAAAGGTGAAAGCTCTTCCGACAACATTGCCCGCAGTAAAGCGGACATCGAAGCTAAAACAGAACTTGCTGGCCAAATTAACACTACAATAAAACAAGTATCTGACCAGTACCTGGGTCAGGCTCAAAACGACCGCGCTGCCGATGTGGCGGATAAATTTCAAAGTCTGGTAAGAGAAGTCATGAACACCAACATTGCCAATCTTCGCAAAATCGGAGAGGAAAAATATTTCAACAATCAAGAAAATAAATACACCGTTTTTATTGCCTATGAAATTAACAAAACGGACATGTTTAACTTTCTGAAAAAACAGGCGCTGGTCAACAAGACCATTGACGAGCGTCAACAGGAGGTAATACAGAAAGTCTTAGATGAAGAATTAAAGAAAACAGAAGCAGCGGAAAAAAAATAAGGTTCAGAGAACCGAACAACTGCATTTTTATCGTTGACCCTCCACCATTCGCTCGGCAGTCTCTGCAATCTTTAATTGCTCGATAAAGTCATCAATTTCTCCGTTCATAATAGCTGGCAAATTGTGTTGCGTGTATCCAATTCGGTGATCGGTGACACGGCTTTGAGGATAGTTGTAGGTTCTGATTTTTTCAGACCGGTCCCCACTGCGTACCTGCGATTTGCGCGAAGCTCCTACTTCCGCATTCTGCTTTTCAACTGCCATTTCATATAACTTGGTGCGCAACATTTGCAATGCACGCTCACGGTTTGCGTGTTGTGAGCGTTCAACCTGGCAGGTGATGACAATACCAGAAGGCTTGTGGGTAAGCTGAACCTTTGTTTCCACCTTATTTACATTCTGTCCGCCTGCCCCACTGCTGCGTGCCGTTTGAAACTCGAGATCAGCAGGATTGATTGTAACATCAACTTCATCTGCCTCGGGCAGAACGACCACGGAAGCCGCCGAAGTATGCACACGTCCTTGCTGTTCGGTTTCCGGCACCCGTTGCACACGGTGTACGCCCGATTCATATTTAAATATCCCATAGGCTCCCTCCCCGTCTACGCTGCTGATTACTTCTTTATAGCCGCCTGCTGTACCTTCCGTCACATCCACTACTGACATTTTCAGTCCCTTGCGTTCGCAAAAACGTTGGTACATCCTCCACAAGTCCCCGGCAAAAATAGCTGCCTCATCACCTCCGGTACCCGCTCGGATTTCCAGAATGCAGTTTTTGTAATCATTGGGGTCTTTGGGCATCAAAAGCTCCTTGATTTCAGCGTCCAGACGATCACGTTTGGGCGCGAGTTCTTCCAATTCCATTTTTGCAAGCTCCCGCAATTCCGCATCTTTCTCTCTTTCCAATACTTCGCGCGCATGCTGCAGATCATTTAAAACGGCTGAATAAGCGTCGAATTTTTTTACAACTTTCTCCAGGTCGCGGTATTCTTTGCTCAGCTGAGTAAATTTTTTCATGTCATTTACAACCGCTGGCTGGGACAAGATTTGGCCAACTTCCTCAAATCGCAGCTTGATTTCTTCCAGTTTCCTGATCATACCCTTAACAAAGGTTGCAAAGTTAATAAAACTTGAGTCACTCGAGCTCAAAGCGTTCAGGCCTTTCCAATTGTTACCACAATTGATTTACTTTAGCAATTCGATCAAGACTTTATGCGATACAAGGCTTATCTTTTTTTATTTATCCTCACTGCCTGCGGTGGCAGCCTTACCGATGAACAGCGGAAGAAATTAAAAGGTGGAATGGAATTGAACGCAATCAAGAAAGTGAGCGAAGCCCAAATAACCGAGGCTGCTTTTGCCATGGGCAGGTCACTGGCGGCCATGTTAGAGAAAACAACCTTGGGAAATACCAGACTCATAGACTCTCTTCAAAGAATCCACAAAATAAGAATCCTTGCTCTTCAACCTGGCGATTCAATGCTGCTTGCGATTGAAAAGCAAATCGTTGAAGCTTATGTCGCTGGATCAGGCCTGGTACAGCTCGATGACAACATTCAGCATCTGGGGACAGACTCACTACTTTATACCAAGCCCGTTATGAAAGAACTCCCCAATGGCACGATTCAGTTTGAATATGCACTGGGAATCCATATTCCCAAAAAACAGGTTGTGCTCTCGATTAAGGATTAGTGCCCCACCATTTCGAAAATAAAAACCCCACTTAAAGTGGGGCTTGCTCTTGATTCATAAAAATCTAAAATCTACTTGCCAGAAGGTGTTGTTGGTGGCACTGCCGTAATGCCTAGTTTTTTCAACACCAGAACAGATATATTAAACTTCTCGTCACTGAACAAAAGAATATCTCCTCCACCTGGAATCTGTGGGTTAATGATAAATGAAAATCCATTTTCTCTCGCCACTTCTTCTATTGCCTTTCCAACTTTGGTGTAAACGGGCGCCATTAACTCAGTTTGTTTTTTTTGTATTGAGGTTTGGGCATCTTGTTGAAATTTTTGGATGCTCTCCTGGAGCTGTGCCAACTCAGCTTCTTTGTCCTTCTTGATCGCTTCCGGAGTCGTTGCTGGCATGCCGTTTAAAGTAGAAAGCTTGGTCTGATATTCAGCATACTTAGCTTTCAGCTGATTCTCCAACTGCGCGCCATGTGTCTTCAATTCATTGTCAATTAGTTTGTATTCGGGCATTTGACCAAAAATGTACTCCCATTCTGCATAGCCAATCTTTTGGGGCGGGGCCGTCTGAGCTTGTGAGGCGAATACGCCAAGACCAAAGAGAAATACAAAGAGTGTTCTCATTTTAATACGTTGTTTAGTTTATTTTAGTTCTTCTTCACCGGCGTGGCGGTTGAGGCGGTCGCCGTAATGCCGAGTTTCTTCAGCACCAGGACAGAAATATTATTTTTCTCATCCGTGTATAAAATGATGTCACCACCACCGAGCACCTGTGGGCTAATAATATAGGCGTAACCATTCTCCTTCGCCACCTCCCCAATCGCCTTGCCTACCTTGGCAAATACCGGTTGCATCAGTTCTGATTGTTTTTTCTGTAACGACGTTTGGGCCTCTTGCTGAAATTTTTGAATGCTCTCCTGAAGCTGCGCCAATTCAGTTTCCTTGTCTTTCTTAATGGCGTCGGGAGTAGTAGCCGGCAAGCTCTGGAAAGCAGTCGCTTTAGCCTGATATTCCGAGTATTTTGCCTTCAGTTGGTTTTGCAATTGGCTCTCGTGCGTTTTCAATTCATTTTCAATCTGCTTTGCATCCGGAAGCTGACTAAAAATATATTCCCAATCGGCATGTCCGATTTTCTGTTGTGGGTTAGCGTCCGTTTGGGCCTTGGCTGCCAAGGAAACGATACATAAAAACAGTGCGAAGCGTATTCTCATTTCAATTTAGTTTATTTTACTTTATCATTAGGGTCTCCCAATCCCAGTTCTTCCAAGACAAAATCCGTATAATCATGCCGGGGATCGGTATAAATCATGACGAGTTCACCGGCCTTGTCAAAGACAATTGCCAGGCGATTGGCCTTAGCAACCTTTCCGGTGGCATCGAAGACTTTGTCCTGCAAAGGTTTAATCAATTCTTGTTTTTTCAAAAAAAAGAGGCCACCAAATCCAAATACTTTTTTCTGATATTCCTTCAACTCACTCTCCTTTTTCTTGATTTCGTCCAGCCGCTCCTGTTTCATCGCTTCCGTGAGCAGCACTTGTTCAGCCTGATAAGTACTGTATAGACCCTCTACCTTTTTTTGCATTTCTTCTATTTCCTTTTGCCATGCAGCGGAAAGCTGTTCAATTTCATTCTGAGCCTTAACATATTCCGGCATTTTATTCAGAATAAAATCTGAGTCTATATAACCGAACTTTTGAGCGGTCGCAAAATTCAGGCCGAAAGCCAGAAGTGCCGTAATAAGACCCAAAATCCTCATATCACCTGATTTGTTGACCTATGGTAAAGTGGAATTGTGCCCCACTGTTCTTGATTGCACCCGGCAAAGTATCATAACCGTAAGCCCAGTTTAAGCCAATTAACCCAAACGCTGGCATAAAAATTCTAGCCCCCACTCCGGTAGACCGGTAGAGCTTAAACGGACTAAATTCATCAAAATTATTCCAGTTATTACCGCCTTCAGCAAATACAAGCGCATAAATCGTAGCCGTTTGGCCAGTGGTAATAGGATACCTTAGTTCAAGCCCAAATTTGTCATAAACTGTACCCCCATCAATTTGACTGGTTGTAACGGCTCCTCTCTTTGAATATAGCGGAGGAGTAACAAGGTTATCCTGATAGCCCCTTAATCCAATGATTTCCTGGCCTAGAACAAATGAATTAAATCCACCCGCCAATCCGGCGCCTCCCATGATGAAGCGTCCAAATGGACCCGGTTGAAGTCCTTTGGTATAGGTGCCCAAGAAGCCAAGATGTGCTTTTGCCTCGATCACCAGGCTCCTTCCATCTGGTTTGCTGCTGCCCAGTATTTTGATGTAATACTTTGCATCAAACATCCATTTATTTGATTCCGTCCATTTGTAACGTTCATTAATATCGTACAGGTAGCTGTGGTTTCTCCACAGTGAGTAAGGTGGTGTTAGGCTCAGGGCGAGGGAAATAGAAGATCCCGAAGTTGGAAACATTGGATTGTCAATACTATTTCTTGCCAATGTGGTGTTCAGCGTAAGACTGTACGTTGTACCATTTGCCGGAAAAGAAGTTGACCTGAAATAATTGTTAGAATAATTGTAGACCAAAAACTCAAATGAGTTAGTGAGTGAAAAATAATTATCAGGCCATTCAAGTCGGCGACCCAAACCAAGGGTGATGCCACTTTGCCTTAACGCAGGGCCATGACTGTAATCAAGTCTTCCGGGGCTGCTATATCCATATGGCTGCTTGGAAATGGAATGATTAAGACTTACCGTTAACGAATTGGGTTTGCGGCCACCCAGCCAAGGCTCCGTAAAAGAAAGGCTATAACTTTGATAGGAGGCTCCATTGGCCTGCGCGCGAAGTGACAATTTCTGACCATCGCCTACAGGTAAAGGTCTCCACTTGTCTGGATGAATTACATTACGCGCCGAAAAGTTATTAAACGCCAACCCTACTGTTCCAACAAAGCCATAGTAGCCACCCCAGCCTCCGGAGAGTTCAATTTGATCATTGGATTGTTCTTCTACTTTCCACTCTATATCAACAGTACCTTCAGCGGGTTTAGGACGGATATCCTGGGAAATCTTTTGAGGGTTGAAGTATCCCATCTGTGAAAGCATCTGTTGCGTGCGGATCAGATCAGATCTTCTGAATTTTTGTCCTGGAATTGTGCTTAATTCTCTGCGGATAACATGATCGTTGGTTCGCTCATTACCACTAATAATTACCTGATCAATCTTGGCCTGATCTCCTTCAAAAATTCTCATTTCAACATCAATTGAATCCCCCGCAACAGCCACTTCTACTGGGGTGACCCGAAAGAAAAGATAACCGTCATCCATATAAAGCCCACCGATATCTCCGCCGCCCTTTGGGTCATAGGTTGTTTTTCGATCAATCATTTCCTTATTGTAGATATCCCCTTTCTTGATGTCCAAAATTTTATTCAGCGTGGCGGAGGAGTATAAAAAATTTCCAGTCCAGGTAATATTTCTGAAATAATACCTCCTGCCTTCATTTAAGAAAATATTAACGTCAATGTAAGTCCCGCCTTGGTTGAGGATGGTATCCCCAAGAATTTCGGCATCCCGGAATCCCTGTGTATTAAAATAATCCACAAGCTTTAGCTTATCTGCTTCATAGTCCGCCTTCATAAACTTGGAGCTATTGAACATGTTCAATTTGACATTCTGATTGATGAATTCCCAAATATTTTGCCAGCTCACAGCATAACTCGAGTCCATGTATTCCCTGATTTGATAAGGTTTTAGCTGCAGCAATCCTCCCAGCAGGGTCCGATGCAAGGAGATCCGTGCATGCTCATGCGTCTTTTTAAACTGTTTTTTCAATGTTGAAGAGGAGACCTCTTTATTACCATCAAAGAAGATATCACGAATCTTTACTTTGGATTTGAGATCGACATCAATTTTCAATCGGACTCCACCGCGATTCAACGTATCCGCAACCTGCGTTATTTTCACCTGCGTATTATAAAACCCTTTCTTAACAAAATGTTTTTTTACAGAAAGTTCTGTCTTCCGGATGGTCGCATCATTTACGATTTTCCCTTTGATCAGTTTCAGATCATCCTTAAGCGTTGTCTGACGGGATTTAGAAATCCCTGTGAAATAATAATCTGTTAGTCGTGGTCGCTCCGCCAATTTGATAATGAGATAAACATTGCGCTCTTCAATCCGGTCCACTAAAATGGAAACATCTCCGACCAATCCATGTTTCCAAAGTTTTCGGATTGCATTAGCGATGGCATCTCCTGGAATTTTTATTTTATCTCCAATCTTTAACCCCGTTAGCGAAACCATGGCATTTTTATCCAGAATATTGAGACCGGTAACATCAATTCCTGCAATAAAGTATTCCTGCGGATTGGCATAATTCAAATTCTCTTCTGATATGGCCGGGGTCGTTGTTTTTTCCCGGGGTTTTCTAAACTGAGCCTGAGCGGTCAGCGAAAAAATAAAAATAAACAATGCCAAAAAAGGGATTCTCATCTCACGCGGTTGTATCTAAAACTTTCCCAAATCTCCTCTCCCTCTTTTGATAGGCACAGATTGCCTCATACAAATGTTCTTTTCTAAAATCAGGCCAAAAGGTTTCTGTCATGTAAAGCTCGGTATAGGCAATTTGCCACAATAAGAAATTGCTTATTCTCATTTCTCCGCTGGTGCGGATGAGCAATTCGGGATCAGGAATCCCCGCGGTTTCGAGATAACGGGGGAATAGTGTTTCATCAATTTCGTCAGGCCGAAGGGTCCCTTGCTTGACTTCCTCTGCAATTTGCTTTACCGCTTTGATAATTTCCCAACGACCGCTATAACTCAGCGCCAGCAAAAGCGTTAGTCCGCTGTTGTGGCGGGTTGCTTCCTTTGCCTCCAGTAAATTTTTCTGACACACTTTGGGTAAATGACTTATGTTTCCAATCGTTAGTAGACGTACTTGATTCTCATGAAGCGTATTAATCTCCTTCTGAATGGTATTGACTAATAATTCCATTAGCCCTTCCACTTCAGCTTTCGGTCTTCCCCAGTTTTCTGTACTAAAGGCATATAGGGTTAGAAACTTGATGCCCAGCTCACCACAGCCCTCGGTAATATCTTTCACGGCCTGAATGGCATTTCGGTGACCAAAAATACGGGACGCACCTTTCCCTTTGGCCCAACGCCCATTGCCGTCCATGATAACGGCTATATGCCTTGGCAAATTACTAAAGTCAATATTTTCCTTTTGTGAGACCACAAGACGGCAAAAATAGCCTATTTTTTCAAACTTGTAACGTTTCCCAAAGGCTCTAAATCACAAAATTATCGAGGAGGTTTGTGAAGCCATACGGTCGGGAAGGACATGATTGTTCTGACCAGGAGAACACTAATGATAGGGATTCTTAGGGCAGGGGATATCATAAAAAGTACGGGTCAGAATAATCCCTAAAAAAAAATAGTTGTCATAATCGTTCCCACTTCCATATTGATAGTTCTTGATCTTTGGATTCCCATATGAAATGTTATCCAGGTAGTCAAAGAAGGTTTTGCGAATACCTGCTTCCAGGGACAAATACCACTTAGGGTTCAAAACGTATTTCATTCCAACGCCAAATGGAATAGACATTTGAACGTTGCTGTACTCTGCCGTTTTAGGTGCATTGCCGGAAATTGAAAATAATCCCAAACCAGCGAATACATAAGGTGTAAACCGCAATTTTCTTTTTTCTTCGCGCCAATCCAGAAAATGGTATTCAAATCCGCCAGAAAGTTCCATCAAAAAAATGTTGAACGATGCCGCGCGCTTAGTAGCAAAGGCATCAATGGGATGCACTTTATCACTGGCCCCTAATCTACCGCCCGTCAATGAGGTTCTAAAGCTGACTACCTTGCTAAGATTTATGCGATAAACAATAGTGGCAGCAGGTTTCGAAAACGCAAAATCATAAGTACGGACTAAATCTCCTGTGTAATTAAATGTACCCAGACCAAAACCCAGCTCTGATCGTTGCGAGATTTGTGCGTTGACTTGAGTTTGCACGACAATCACAAAGAGGAAGATTGCCCCCAAAAACCTTCTAAAGGATAACCCCTGAAGGAGGATATGCATTATCTGAATTTAGCTTTATGAAATGTTGCGCCTAGGATGTAAGTAAGCCTGATGGAAGTAACCATGTAAATGTCGTGGTTACTGGAGGTTCCACGCTTGTCACCAGCGTTACCATAACCTGGCACTACATTCACCCCTGGGACTCCCGAAGGAGCACTCGGAGCCCCATTCTTAACACCATTGGGATATAGTTCATTAGAGCGATAAGCCATAGCCTGAGCCAAAGGGCTCATCGTTGATAGCGATGCATAATTTCCGCTTACGTCATCTATATAATCAGTAAATGTATAACGGAATCCAATATCGCCCCACAAGTCCATTACTTCGTTTATTCTAAAACGAGCGCCAACACCAAATGGTATAGCAGTTTGTAACAAACTATAAGATTTTCCTTCGGTATGCAACGGCTGTAAATCAACCCATTGTCCTGCTTGAGCCAATGGCGCACCGGTCAGATCAGTTGCCGGGGCTACTGCCTGAGGATTGCTTATGAATGCCGCCACGCCTAAATAAACATAAGGAGTCCAAGGAACGCGACTAATATACGTTGATTCATTTTTGAATAAGTCAAAGTAGGCGACAACAGAAAGCTCTTTTATTCTATTTCTGAATGACAAATTTCGCGTGTTGCGATATTGACTTTCCCCTGTAGGGCTGGCTGTTTTTGCGTCCGAAGCACTCAAAGTTCCGTACATAAATTGACCCAGCAATGTGTAACGCGGCCCGAAACGATGAGCGAACGAAAGGGCAAAGGCTGGTCTTGTAAAGGAAATATCTGTACTCACTTTTCTTGGCAGTGGAGCTATGTCGCCATAATAATTCAGTGCACTTACTGAAAAACCAATGGCATTGTATTTCTTTTCTTTACCGAAGCCAGTTTTCTTTCCACGATACGAGGACATCCGCTTATTGTTCTTCTTGATGTTATGCCGATTGAATTGAGCCCACGCGTCATCAGACGATGAAACTATCAGAATAACAGAAACCAACACAAGACACAACTTTCTCATAGTGTACAGACTTAACCGAACTGCAAAGTTATAAAATTTACTGTATTGTTGACATTTCAATTCCTAAGTCCCTATATAATCAAAAGAACATTTTTGTAAGCGGTGGTTCCTCCTTTTCTTAATTTCTGATATCGAGTCCCCAGTTTAGCTTTTGCCGTAGGGTATTGAAATAATGATGTCCCGGCAATTCGACTAATTTAACCTTAAATCGCTCTTTTTTGATCTTCAACTTTACGGATTCATCAATGGTTTCGAAGCGGGAATCCAGGGAAACCAGGTATTTTTTGCTTCGCCCCTCAATCTGAAATGTGATTTCCGAGCTGTCGGACAATACAATGGGTCGGGTACCCAAATTGTGGGGGCTAACAGGTGTAAGGATAAAACTCTCTGATTTTGGATAAACCAGCGGGCCCCCGCAACTGAGTGAATACCCAGTCGAACCGGTTGGCGTGGATACGATGATTCCGTCGGACCAATAAGCATTCAGTAATTCTCCATCAACATGCACATGCACCGTGATCATAGAAGAGGTGTCCTTCTTCATGATCGTAAAATCATTCAATGCGAAGTTGAGGTTGCCGAAAAGTTTAGGCATCGAAATCAGTTTCAGTACAGAGCGGGAATCAATTTTGTAATTGCCTTTGAACAGAATATCCAGTGTCTTTTCGGTTTCTTCCCGGCTGATGGTGGCCAGAAATCCCAATCGACCGGTATTGATACCCAGAATGGGAACCTCTGCTTTTCCGATGTAGGTTACGGATTCAAGTAATGTGCCATCCCCACCCAATGAAAAAAAGAAATCCAGGTTGCGCAGGTTGTCTCCATGGTCAAATGATTTGAGCTTAAACTTCAAAATCAGGGATGATTTTACCTGTTTTAGAAATTTAGCAGACACCCAAATTTCGCTTTGGTAAAGTTGCAAGCACTCCAATACTTTCTCTATAAACCGGGCCGATTTATGTTGAAAGTCATTTCCGTGAATACCAATGCGCATAGGCTGTTATAAAAGCTAAATATTTAAGTACCGCATCAACATATCCAACCGTTCCTTGTCATCGCTTCCCCTACGGTCTTGCTGGTAATGTGCTATAACACGGTAACCAAAGCGCTCGAGCGTAGCCACTATACGGGAGAGATCAAGTTGGTTTATTTTGAGTGTTAATTTGATCTTGCCCTTGTCCAAGGGGTCTTCTATCATCGTGCTACTGATCACCTTGGCGTTATTTTCTTCGATGTATCGACTGATTTCCGCAAGGGAATAATCCACAAGATCCATCGATAACACAAGAATACCTCCTTGCATCTGTACTGACGCCGTCTGAGCAAATGAAATCATGATATCCAGCACTGTAATGACTCCCTCATAGTGATGTGATTCGTTCAAAACAGCCACGATCTGCAGTTTCTGTTCTCCGGCAATCCGCAGAATGTCATAAAAGTGCGAATCAAGTCCGACCGTACAATCCTTGCCCACTAATTCAAAATCCCCAAGTCTTTTATCAATATCATTGGATTCCAGGATGATCTCTTCGGATATAAATCCGAGCAACTGACCATCCTCAACTACGGGCAGATGGTTGCACCGGAACTCTTCCATCCACACGATGGCTTTATGCGCATCGTCTGTCACTTTCAATGGCGGGATCATGTGGTTAATGAGTTCTTCGGCTATCATGACTCGTTAATTTACTGGATTAACGGAAAATCGATACTGTTTTTCAAAATTATTTGATTTCATCCCCAAGATTTGTTAAGCTCCACTGCTTTCTAAAAAATCTTCAACCAATTGATTAAACTTGTCCGGATGCTCCATCATGGGGGCATGACAACATTGGTCGATGAATTTCAATTTGGAATTTGGAATGAGCCGGTTAAATTCATGCCCAACCATCGGCGGCGTGATTGTATCGTTTAATCCCCAAACCAACAAAGTGGGAACTTGTATTTTTGGTAAATCCAAAGCCAAATTATTTCGCTGCGCCGATTTGGCAATGGCAACGATACGCATGCATTTTGGGATACTTTTTGTGGTTTCAAAAACTTCATCTACCAATTCCTTCGAGGCAACTTTGGGATCATAAAACGTATAGGCCACACGTTCTTTCACGTAATCATAACTGCCTCTTCTCGGGTAAGATCCTCCCATGGTGTTTTCAAACAAACCAGAGCTTCCCGTGAGAACGAGTTTATCCACTTTACTACTATTGGCCAGCGTGTAAAGGATTCCTACATGTCCGCCGAGGGAATTGCCCATAAGGATCATTTTGTCCAACTTCATCGTCGAAACAAAATCCTCAACGAATTTTTGTAATCCCCCTAGCCCCGCCTCTTTAATGGGCATTTCATAAATGGGCAACATCGGAATTACCACCCGAAGATGGGTGGAAAAACGGTTGACAACACATTCCCAATTACTTAATGCACCAAACAATCCATGGAGTAACATCAGCACCTGCCCCTGCCCTTCATCGACATACTTAAATCCGTTTTCCTCTTTTACCAAAAGGGCCATTGTTGCTATTTTGATGATAAGTAAACTAAAAAAAGGCGAACCTCAGAACTGCTTAAAGATTTCCTTGAAAAAAGGTACGAAATCACCCACATAAGCCGCAACACGCGGCGCAAAATCTGCCGTTGCTGGATAAAGCCAGGAATCTTTTGTCCATTGCGTCGGGAAGCTATAGTGAAAAGACGAGACTAACCAAATCATAACGCTGGCACAAAACATATATTTTACCGCTCCAAGAATGGCCCCCGCAAGAGCGTCCACTTTTCCCAAAAAGGTGGTATCCACAAGGCTTTTAATTCTTCTACCAAAAAATATAACAAGTATAACAACCAATATGAAAATGATCAGAAAGGAAAGATAAGGAAGAATGGTGGTATCGGCTTTGAATTCTTTATGAAGATATTCCACGCCGGCACCCATCAACCTAAATCCGATGAAAACACCCAAAACAACAGCGCACAAAAAAAAGAGCTCCATCAGGAAGCCCCTTTTGTATCCTAAAAATCCGCCCAAGATCAAGAGAATTGTTATGAGGATGTCAATCTTACTCAAGCGGCAAGAAGTTTTTTCACGATTTCCGAAATCATTTTTCCATCCGCTTTGCCGGCCAAAAGCTTCGTGGCCACCCCCATCACTTTACCCATGTCTTGCGAACCTTTTCCCCCAACTTCAGTGATGATCTTCTGAATTTCAACTTTTATTTCATCCTCTGAAAGTTGCTTGGGCAAATACCGACTGATGACATCCCATTGAAAAACCTCCCGCTTTGCAAGATCATCCCTTCCTTCCTTTTGAAAAATATCAGCGGATTCTTTTCTTTGTTTAACCGCCTTCATCAACAACTTGTTTTCCGTCTCCTGTCCAATATCCCCGCTTCCTCCCTTTTCGGTCTCTGCCAAAAGGATCATCGACTTAATACTCCTCAAAGCTTCAAGCGCTTCCTTGTTTTTGGCAAGCATGGCTTGTTTAATATCGCTATCAATTTGCTGTTTCAGGCTCATAATTTTTGCGGTTAATCGTACCTTGTCACAAAATTATCAATCAAATCATTGAATACACGAATTCAAGTTCCATTGTGACAAGGTTAAGTGTAAATATTAACAAAATTGCTACACTTCGTAACGCCCGTGGAGGAAATAATCCCAATCTTGTTAATGTAGCCTTGGATTGTGAACGCTTTGGGGCGCAGGGCATTACTGTTCACCCCAGGCCTGATGAACGTCACATCCGCCTGAGTGATGTTTTGGAATTAAGAAATCGGCTAAGGTCTGAGTTCAACATTGAAGGGTATCCGGACGCACGCTATTTGAAAATCCTTCGCGAAATCAATCCGGCGCAAGCCACACTGGTTCCCGACAGCCCCGATGCCATCACTTCCAACGCGGGATGGAATACGATTCTCCATAAGGACTTTCTCAAAGGGATTATTTCAGAAATCAAGTCACAAGGAATTAGGGTTTCTGTTTTCGTAGATCCTGAGAAAAAGATGGTGGAGGGTGCTGCAAGCATCGGGGCCGACAGGATTGAACTGTATACCGAGCCCTACGCCATCCATTACCCTAAAAACAAAAAACTTGCCGTAAGACCTTATATAGAGGCGGCGATACTGGCTCGCGATCTTGGTTTGGGGGTGAATGCGGGCCATGATCTTGATCTTCATAACCTCAAATTCTTAAAACAATCCATTCCCTGGCTTGAGGAAGTGTCCATTGGTCACGCCTTGATTTCTGATTCACTTTATTTTGGATTGGAAAATACCATTCAGCTTTATTTACGTGAGTTAGAAGAAAGCTAACCCTTAAGTTGAGTTGCTACGTTACCATCCAATCCTGAAATCGGAGTTAAAGCACGGCTACAAATCGTTAATTGCATTATCATAAATAACTTCATCAATCATATTCTTTTTTTCTTAAAAATGAGCTCTTCAAATTATTGAAAGCGACCATTTAATAAACTAAACTTAAATTGATTTGTTCCGTCAATCTGTTTCTTGGTTACCAAATTTGCCTTTCTGAAATAAATGGATGAGGGTAGATACCATGAAAGTTGATGTTGAAAATTACAAGGGAATAGAATTCGTCCGTATTTCGTCCCTTCCGGATGACCAAAAAGAAGTGTTCTGGAACTCCTTCAATAAGCTAAAGATCATCAAGATTCTTCGGGATAACGAGTTACTCAACGATTGTCTTCAGTACGAAGACTATCAAGTGTGGTATAAACAACGGTACACAACTGGTAGCAATACGAGAATGTCCCATGAACTGGCTAAAGAACTCAAGCTGGCTTTCGAATAATTTTCTTGGAGAAGGTCTTTCCTTCCGTTTTAAACCCCCTAAATCACAATCGATAGCATTTGCAATTTATTTCAGGAACTGTGGTAAATATTGTCGCTTTACTGCACAAACCGCTATGCTGCTGACTATCTGATTATTATATTTTATTACGTTTTCAATGGCTTCGGTTTGAACGCTTTTGAGTTGTCCACAAATAATGGCTTGATCAAATAGCATGTAACTAATTATCAATCAATAATATAAGCGGTAATCATTCGGTAATGTGGATAAGTCTCAATTTTTGTGGATTTCTATTTTTACGATACCTTCTCTTTCTAAGTGCCTGAATTAGAACTATTTTATGATTTTTCATGCATCAATCTTACTTGGTCGGACGACCACCAAAGTTCTTTACTGGGTTTCTTTAACTTGCCTTCATTAAGTTACGTTTCTAAAAAGATGATTCGTCGATTATCGGTCATTCTAGGGCTTAGCATTTGGTTTCAGGTCTGCCTGGCCCAAAAGGCGGAATTAATTACCCTGGATAATCTTAAACGAATCATTCAATCCAGAAATGAGCCTGTACAAGTAATCAACTTTTGGGCTACCTGGTGTGGTCCTTGTGTGAAGGAGATACCTTTGCTTGAAAAATTAACCCATGAGGGTAAAGGTGTAAAGGTTACGCTGGTCAGTCTGGATTTTGATCTGGACCCTAACCCAGAAAAGGTTTATCAGTTTATTACCCGTAAGCATCTACAATCTCGGGTGGTAATACTGCAAGAACACGACCCCAATTCCTGGATAAATAAGATTGACAAAAACTGGTCAGGTGCGATACCCGCTACCTTGATTGTGAATAATATAACAGGAAAACGAAAATTTGTAGAACGTGAATTGCACGACGGCGATCTGGAAAAATGGATTGATGAATTGAAATAAAAAGTGATTTTCTTAACAAAAAACATTACGGTCATGAAATTATTAAGCGGTTTGACGATCGTGGCTTTGTTCGTTGCGGGCAGCCCTTTAAAAGACGGTTATGAAGTCGGTGATAGCGCTGCCGACTTCAAATTAAAAAATGTGGATGGCAAATGGGTGTCTTTGGCGGATTACAAAGATGCCAAAGGGTTCATACTCATTTTTGATAGCAATACTTGTCCTTATTCGAAGGCTTATAATGGACGGATCATAGCTTTGAGTAAGAAATATACTTCATTAAAGTTTCCGGTCGTGGCTATTAATGCGAATGATCCGAAGGTTTCCTCGGGCGACTCCTTTGATGAGATGGTGAAAGAAGCCAAGAGAAAGGGTTATGACTTTCCCTATCTGGTGGATGAAACACAGGCCATTGCCAAAACCTACGGCGCAACCAATACACCCCATGTGTTTGTGTTGAATAAAAGTGGAAACGATTTAAAAGTAGCCTACATCGGCACCATCGATGATAATGCCAGGAATACGGCGGCTGTGACAAAAAAATATGTCGAAAATGCGGTAGACGCTTTGCTGAATGGTAAGCCCGTAAACACTACAAAAACAAAAGCAGTCGGTTGTGGCATTAAATGGAAAGATTCCTGAAATAATTCTTCTTAAGGCTAATTTCAACCTTTCAAAGCATGGCTAGAATCTCTTCTACAAATTCGCGCGAGTTGCTCAATCTTGGTACCTTATTCTGTCCACCGAGTTTGCCTCGTTTCTTCATCCAATTGTAAAATGTGCCATCGGCTACGCTATGGATTTTTGGCGCCACCAATGCAAGATCATGGAATCGCTTTGCGTCATAATCAGAATTAACTTTGCGTAAGGTTTCGTCCAAAATCCGGGTGAAGTCATCCATGTTGTTCGGTCTGATCTTAAATTCAATGATCCATTCGTGCCCTCCGCGTTTTGACTTTTGAAGATAAATGGGTGCGGCCGTGTAATTGTCGATTACTGCTCCGGTAAGTTCACAGGCTCGTGTAATTGACGTTTCTGCGTTTTCGATGATCATTTCTTCGCCAAAAGCATTGATGAAATGTTTTGTGCGTCCAGAAATTTTTATCCTATGGGGTGACAAGTTTGTGAACTTGACGGTATCTCCAATGTTATAGCGCCACAACCCAGCGTTGGTCGTGATGACCATGGCATAGTTCTTACCAATTTCAACTTCACTAAGACTGATTGCATCCGGATATTCCTTATCTACCTCTTCCATGGGAATGAACTCGTAGAAGACACCATAATCAAGCATTAACAGAAGTTCTTCGGAATCTTTTTGATCCTGAATACCAAAAAATCCCTCGCTGGCATTATAGGTTTCCCAGTAGTTCATCTGATCACTGGGGATTAAACTCTTGAAAAGATTCCGGTAGGGGTTGAAGGAAACAGCTCCATGAAAGAAAACTTCGAGATTAGGCCACACCTCGAGAATGCTGTTTTTCTTCTGTAGCTCTAAAATGCGCTGAATGAGTAACACCGTCCATGTGGGGACACCTGCAATATGGGCTACATCAACTTTGGCGGTTTGTTCGGCTATTTTATTGATTTTGTCTTCCCAATCCCCCATCAATGCCACTTCCAGACTGGGGGTGCGAATAAACTCTACCCAGGGTGGAAGATTTTGCATAATCACCGCCGAGACATCCCCATAGTGTGATGAGGCAGTGGGGTCAAATTCGTTGACCTGGTAACTGCCGCCGATGCCCAATCCCTTGCCATTAAATATTTTTGTTTCCGGATAATTGTTGACATAGATAGAAAGCAAATCCTTGCCGCCCTTAAAATGACATTCTTCGAGCGCTTCGGGAGACACCGGTATAAACTTGCTTCGCGCATTGGTAGTTCCTGAAGATTTTGCAAACCATTTTACTTCTGATGGCCAGAGTACATTTTGATCTCCCCGCATCAGGCGATCGATGTAAGGAAAGATTTGTTCATAAGTATGTACAGGTACCCGTTTCTTAAAATCTTCATAGTTTACCAGGTCTTCAAAAGCATAATGCTGTCCAAATTCCGTGTAACGAGCGGTGGACAAGAGTTTTTTTAACACTTCGTCCTGCACTTCATGCGGATATTTAATGAAAAGCTCGATCTGGTGGATCCGTTTTTTCATTACCCAGTTGAGAATGGAATTGATTATCTGCATGGAATTGACGCGCAAAAATAAGCCCTACAACGCGATTACCAAAACTCCGCCGCTTTTGGGGTCAATTCTCAGACTCGAATTTCCGGTTTGTCCAATTCCGCGACCGCCTCCACCCTTGGCTTCCTCAACTGGAAGTTTTGTCCTAAGTACACTTTTCTTACCATCGGATCGTTGGCCAGTTCTTCCGAAGAACCAGCCCTGAAAAGTTTTCCTTCTACCATGAGATAGGCCCGGTCAGTGATCGTGAGGGTTTCATCCACATTGTGATCGGTGATGAGAATGCCGATATTCTTCTTCTTGAGCTTTCCTACAATAGTCTGAATTTCCTCCACCGCAATCGGGTCAACGCCGGCAAAAGGCTCATCAAGCAATACAAATTTGGGGTCTACTGCCAGGGCCCGGGCAATTTCGGTTCGACGGCGTTCTCCACCGGAAAGTACCATCCCCAGATTCTTTCGTACGTGGGTAAGACTAAATTCCTCGAGTAAAGTTTCAACTTTTTCCTTTCTATCTTTTTTACTCATATCCCGCATTTCCAAAGGAGCAAGGAGATTTTCTTCTACGGTAAGCTTTCGAAATATGGAGGCCTCCTGAGCAAGGTATCCAATACCCAGTTTCGCGCGCTGGTACATGGGTAAGTTTGTGATGTTTTCATTTTCTAAAAAAATCTCTCCTCCATTGGGTTTAATAAGGCCCACAATCATGTAGAAACTGGTCGTCTTGCCTGCACCGTTCGGACCAAGGAGACCCACTATTTCTCCCTGCTCAACGTGGATCGATACATTATTCACCACCGTGCGCTTCTTATATTTCTTGATCAGATTTTCTGCCCTCAATATCATGCTAGTCAAATTTGATGTCTATGATTCTTATTTGCAACGATGTATTGCCATTATAAGTATTTTCTTCCAGGGTAAACACCATATTGAAGATACCGCCTTTTGCAATCCGGTCATAATGTGCTATCATATCAAAGCCTACGGCATTGAATACACATTTATTTCCCTCTTGTCCTGCGAGAAATCGAAGATGTTTGTCTTTGAAACTATTGAGTGAGTTGGACACATAAATATTTTTTGCCTCAAAAACCGGTTTGGGATTCTCCGGTCCAAAGGGAGCCATTTGTTTTAAAACAGAATTGAACTTTGGGTTAATCATGTCCAACTGTATCGGCACATCAATTTCTATCATCGGCGATTGCATTGCTTCCGTTAGAGATGAGGAAACAATTTCCTCAAACCGTTTTTGAAAAAGCTCCAGGTTGCTTGGGTCCAGTGTTAATCCAGCCGCATATTTATGCCCTCCAAACTTTTCGAGTAAATCGCTACATTGTGAAATGGCCTCATACAGGTCAAAACCATTTACGCTGCGCGCGGAGCCGGTAATTTTATTATTGGATTCGGTGAGGATCACAGTGGGTCGGTAAAACTTCTCCACACACCTAGCAGCAACTATGCCAATTACTCCTTTGTGCCAGGTGCTTTTGAAAAGAACCGTGGATTTTGGAGAACGAAGCTTATTGTCGGCCTCAATCATAGCAATTGCCTCTTCGGTAATACGGAGGTCAAACTCCCTCCTCAAATCATTTTTGACATTTACCTTTTCGGCCAATGCGTTTGCCTCCTCTTCCGTTTTAGAAATAAGTAACTCCACGGCCCCTTTGGCGTGCGATACACGGCCAGCCGCATTAATCCTTGGTCCAAGGGTAAATACTACTCCAGAGATATCCATTTCGGTTTTTATTCCGGCTATTCCCTTAAGTGCCTTCAACCCAGGCAGGGGGTTTTCATTCAATTTTTTTAATCCAAAATGTGCCAGTATTCGGTTTTCTCCGTTGATGGGAACAATGTCAGAGGCTATGCTTACCGCCACCAAATCGAGGTATTGATAAATTTCTTCTTCATTTCTGAATCTGCGAGCATAGGCTTGCACCAACTTAAACCCTAA
The DNA here is from genome assembly GCA_043785125.1 of Bacteroidia bacterium. Taxonomy (GTDB): domain Bacteria; phylum Bacteroidota; class Bacteroidia; order Cytophagales; family Cyclobacteriaceae; genus ELB16-189. The sequence continues at coordinate 9,164 of JAYVXP010000187.1, read as the reverse complement.
TCCGCATCCGCTGAGTTCCGGGAAAGGATAATGACAATCCATTTGTTTGGGATCGAGCACTGCCACGGCTTGAGGGATGTGTGTGTCAGGCAAGTGATGATCACAAATGATAAAGTCAATTCCTTTATGTCCAGCCTGTAACACTCTGTCTGATGCTTTAATGCCGAGATCAAGAGCTATGATCAATGTAAATCCATTTTCTTCAGCCCAAATAATTCCCGCTTCCGATACACCATATCCTTCCGAAGATCGATCGGGAATATAATAATCACAATGGGGATAGAAATTCCTAATATAACTATAGACCAAAGCTACCGCCGTTGTGCCGTCCACATCATAGTCGCCATAGACCAGAATTTTCTCTTTGCCAAGAACGGCCCTTTGTATCCGGTTTATAGCCAGCTCCATATCCTTCATCAGGAAAGGATCGTGCAGATGATCTAAAGAAGGGCGAAAAAAATTCTTCGCCTTTTCAAAAGTATTAATGCCGCGCTGCAAAAGTATGGTCGACAAACAGATATTGACATTAATCTGTGCGCTGAGTTGTTCAATCTCTAATGGGGAAGGAGTGGTTTTATAAATCCAATTTTTAACCTTTGTCATTTCCTTTCAAAAAATATCGTACCGGGTTTCCCTGACACACCGCCCGCCGCCGCCAATCCTTTTCTGCCCTGATCGCCATCGCGATAGGTGCTGAGCCCACGCTGTCCACCAAGGCCACCTTCCCCTCCGATACCAGCAAATCCGCCATATAAACGGAGTATGATTTTTTCACCCATCCAACTCCGTAGATCCGTTCCATATTTTGAGGTAAATGTGAGATTTCCACTCTGACCTCCATTTCCGCCTGCTGCTCCGTTTCCTCCATTTCCTCCATTGCCGCCCTTACAAAGTTTGGTCCCCGGATTACCATCTCCTCCTGTTCCTCCTTTTCCACCATCTCCGCCATCGCCCCCTGTAAGATCGATGCGGAGGCTACCATTAATAGTGAGTTCATCGAAGTAGAGAAATAAATTAACTGCATCTTGACCTGGCGTACCCGGCAGCCCGGCCAATCCGGAACTACCATCACGACAAGGACCGCCAGGTGACCAGCCAGGTGCCCCATGTGAACCCTGAATTCCATTTTTCCCTGTTCCATCAATGGTACAGCCTTTTCCTACCACTATTTTTTTAGCGTGAATAAAGTTTCCTTTTTTTGAAGTGTTCAACATAATGCGCGCTGAGTCACCGAGGATTAATGTATCCACAACGAGGATATCGGTTCCCTGAATTTCATACACCTCATGCGACTCAATGGTAAGCACGTTCAACCTTATTTGGGAAACGCCCTCATCAAATATGAAGAGAAAGAAAACCACGATCAATACGAGCCGCTTCATTCTGCAAAAGTAGTAATGTTTACCTGACCGGAATGCTACCGGAAAACCTGAAAAGGTGGAAAGCAAAAAAGGCAGTACCGGGAAGTACTGCCTTTTTGCTTGAGTGCTATTCTTACTTACCGGGTTTTTTCTCCGGCACTTTATCGCCCACAACACCTTCCAGTACATCTTTAATCTCTACTCGTTTACTGTCTTTATATGGAACAATCCATGCATCCTTCACCCCCATCTCTCGCAGGTATTTTTTGAATGTATCCGCTTCCCAATAGTCACGAAAAATTCCAATGGTCACTTTTTGTGGCTCCCCTTCTTTTACTTCGCCGCTAAAGTTCGGATTGTTCTCAAAATATTTTGAGAGGTCTTTATTTTTAAAAGCTCCGATCTGCACTTTAAAGACAACGCCTTTGGAAAAGTCCATCGGATTTACCGGCGGTGCTACTTTTAGTTGTTCTAACTGGGCCTTTGTCGACGTCAGTTCACTCCGCATCTTTGAGATCTCATCTTCGAGATCAGCAATTTTGGAATCCTTGTCACTCACGGCCGACTGCAATTTGCTCACATCACCTTTTAAGGAAGTCACGGAATTGTCAGCAACTTGCTTTTCTTCCGTCAGCATCTTCAGGTTGGCTGGATTTTTGGCGTATTCTTTGGCTTTCTTTTTCCATTCCTTTTTCTCCTTCTTGGAGAGCTGAGCGAAAACTTGTGCGCCGGAAAAAATAAGAGCCAGGCAGAGAATCAAAACTCTAGTTTTCATTGTATAGGGGTTAATTCAGTGTTAAAAGTAAGAAATATTTACAAAAAGACCTTACCCTTCATGTGTTAAGGTGAATCTAAACGCTGTAAATGACCCAGTAGGACGTTTGGCCGACCGAGCTTAAGGTTCCAGGCTTCCCACCATTTTCTCTGGCCGTACCCATTCATCAAACTGCTGGGAGGTCAGCAGGCCCAATTCGACCGCTGCTTCCCTCAAGGTCTTGTCTTCTTTATGAGCCTTCTTAGCAATCTTGGCTGCATTTTCGTACCCAATATGCGTATTGAGTGCAGTAACCAGCATTAAAGAGTTTTCCATATGCCGCTTGATGGTTGGCAAATTGGGCTCAATGCCCAGTGCGCATTTCTCAGTAAACGAAACACACGCATCACCAATCAACCTTGCTGATTGAAGAACATTGGCGGCAATAACAGGTTTAAAAACGTTCAATTCAAAATGTCCCATAGACCCTCCTACAGAAACTGCAACATCATTGCCCATCACCTGAGCACAGACCATGGTCATCGCTTCAGGTTGTGTCGGATTTACTTTGCCTGGCATGATAGAAGACCCCGGTTCATTATCAGGAATGACGATCTCACCGATGCCACTGCGGGGGCCGGAACTCAGCATCCGGATGTCGTTGGCAATCTTCATGAGTGAAACTGCGGAACGTTTCAATGCTCCTGATAGCTCAACCATCGCATCGTGTGCAGCAAGGGCTTCAAACTTGTTTGGCGCCGTGACAAAAGGAAACCCCGTAAGTTCTGCAATTTTTTTTGCTACCAACACATCATACCCTTTGGGGGTATTCATGCCGGTGCCTACGGCGGTACCTCCCAACGCTAACTCACACACGGCTTCCAGGGCATGGTTGATAGCACGGATGCTGTTCTCGATTTGTTGAACATAGCCTGAAAACTCCTGACCCAGCGTCAATGGCGTTGCATCCATAAAATGCGTTCTGCCGGTTTTCACAATGTTTTTGAATTCCTCCGTTTTTTTTGCTAGTGCATCACGGAGCTTTTTCATCCCTGGAATGGTGATTTCCATGACTTGGCGGTAAGAAGCAATGTGCATCGCCGTAGGAAAAGTATCATTCGAGGATTGTGATTTGTTGACGTCATCATTTGGGTGAAGAACTTTCTTTTCATCAGTGAGTTTCCCTCCGGATAGCACATGGGCTCGGTAAGCGATGACTTCGTTGGCATTCATATTGCTCTGCGTGCCCGAACCCGTTTGCCAAATGACCAACGGAAATTCGCTGTCCAGTTTCCCGGCAATGATTTCATCACAGACCTTGCCGATGAGGTCTCTTTTATCAGTAGTAAGCACACCCAGTTCACAATTCGCCATTGCTGCCGCCTTTTTTAGATATCCGAAGGCATGAATGATCTCTTTTGGCATACTGGCTTCGGGACCAATCTTAAAATTATTTCTTGAGCGCTCAGTTTGTGCGCCCCAATATTTGTCTGCTGGGACCTGCACTTCGCCCATGGTATCTTTCTCAATGCGGAAGTTCATAGTAAAAATGGTTTAATCCTGACAAAATTAATGGCTGTTTTACCAATCGGAAATATAATGAATGTTAAGATGCATTTGCGGCTATCCCGTTTCAATAAATCCAACGATACCCGATTTCTAAAGTCACCCTTTTGTAACAACGCAGCTTCAAAGATGCTTCAATGCTGAGAGTTGATCCAAAATCCATCCGGTAAGGCTCAATCTGTCGCGCGTGGCCGGGCGTACTTCGTGCTCTATTTTGTCACTCCGAAAACAAATCAGGCGACCGGCCATCGGGAGAAAATCAATCGCCCCTTCCATCAAATGCATTCTCAACTGTCCTCCATCTTCTTTTTTCCAGTCTTCATTCAAATAAAGAATCACAGAAAGTTTCCGATGGTCATTTCCTTTAAACTGATCGAGATGGCGCTTATAAAAACTGCCCTGGGGATAGATGGTGAAGTGGATTTCGAAATCTTGGAGACTCAAAAAAAGACTTTGGTTGATGTATTGCATTAATTCGCGCATGCGGTCTAAATAAATCTTTAGGGCTGGCTGAGTGGTCTCGTTATCAATCCATTGAATATAATCACCGCGAATTCCTTCATTTATTCTTTTCTCATTTTGTTTTCCAGTGCCTGACTTTTTGAAATGGGTTATTCCGCTCCGCCATTCTTCCAATTGAAGTAAGGTCGTTACTTCTTCAGCCGATAAAAATTGATCAACTACGGCATACCCGTTTTCAGCCAGGTCACTGGCAATTTGCTCAAACTGCTCCAAGGCCGAATTCATGGTGCTAATTTAATAGCTTTGGGCTGAGCATTTGATAAAAGCTCATGTATGCGCCCGTTAATTGCTTTTTTCATACTGATGATCCTGGCATCATCATGCCTTCCGAAAGAACAACTCATGCTGAGAAGCATTAATGATATTATCGTGGAAACCGGTGCAGAGGGCGCGGCGATGCTCAAAGCTCAGGCTGTTTTTTACAATCCGAATAATACACGGATGAAACTCAAAGAGATCAATGTGGAAGTGTTTGTGAATGGGAAAAAATCGGCTCATGCTGATCAAAAATTGAATTCCATTATACCGGCGAAAGCCCAGTTTTCAATCCCAGTCGAAGTCAATCTTTCGCTCAAGGAATTCGGGCTTTTGGATACCGTATTAAGTCTGTTTGGTGGGAAGAAATATGAAATAGTTTATCTCGGCTACATACGTGTGAGCGTGCACGGCATCACGATAAAAGTACCCATTAATTATAAAGATCAAATAAAGCTGAAAATCTGACATGGAGAGAAAAATTCCCTCGAAGAACACGAGTTGTGGCTTATGTTAAATGAGATTTATCTTCTTTCTGGCATTTTTTTCATCACGTTTGTTGCGTTGCAGTTACGCTCCTACGTGCAACTCAAAAAGCAGACCAAGCTGATGGCGATGCAGGGCGAAGAAATCAAAAAGCAAATGCAGGAATTGCAACAGCAAAACCAACTACTGGAGGAATTAAATATTGAAAAGCAACAAATCATCGGAGTTGTGTCGCATGACTTGAAAGGTCCTTTCAATCGCATTTTTGCTTTGGTACAATTGATGTCTCTTTCTGAAGATAATTTTAACGATGAACAAAAAGAATATTTGGGGAAAATACATCAAATCGTTGCAGATGGGCTGGGGATGGTACGCAATCTCCTTGACAATCGTCGATTTGAAGATAAGGGAATAGAACTCATGGTGGAGAAGCTGGATATAGCGAGCTTGATTTCCTCCCTGGTGAAGAACTACCGCATCCTCGCCGAAAAAAAGAGATCTTTAATTCATTTTGAAGCTCCGTGGCAACTTTTTCTGACAACTGACAAAATGTGTTTGACCCGGATCATGGATAATCTATTCTCCAATGCCCTAAAATTTTCTCCTCCAGAGAAAAACATGTATGTTAAGATTCAAGAGACGGATAAGTTTGTTGAAATCAGCGTGAAAGATGAAGGACCTGGGATATCCCTGACTGACCAGCATAAGCTATTTCTAAAGTACCAACGACTCACTCCGAGACCAACTGGTGGTGAAAGCTCCACTGGTCTGGGACTTTATCTGGTCAATGCGATGGTGCGCAAGTTAGAGGGAGACGTATTCTGTGAAAGTGAAGTGGACAAGGGTGCCACTTTTGTGGTTAGGCTGAAGAAACCAAACGAGGTGATTCCGGAACAGCGTCTAAAAAATTAATTAAAAAGATAATCCTCATCCTTGCCTTCCAGAATGGCCCGGAGTGATTCAATCACGTTTTCGTCTTTGATAACGTAATCCCGAACTCCTTTTTGGATGAAACTTAATACCATGTTGCCATCGTCCAGGGCGCTGAGCAGAATGACTTTCTCATGGTCTGTAATCCGCGATTTCAGTGTTTCGTAAAGTTCAATACCGCTCATTCCCGGGAGTCGGTAATCAATGATTAAAACATCGGGCAATTTGCCATTGACAGCGCCCAAGGCTTCTTCCGCCGTAGTAAAAGAATTGATTTTATAACCTGAATTCTCTCCTAATGCCTTTTTGATAAATTCGGCATAAATCGTGTCGTCTTCAATCAGAAAAATATTCATAGCCACGCCTGATTCAGGTGCGCAAATATAGCAGCTTTCGCTTGATTCAGGAAAGCAATTTTTGTTTTCTAACCCAAAATGGTGTTTCACCGCAAAATTCACCCCGGAGGTAAAAGAGATTTTGTTAAACTCCATTTTTGAGCAATCCGGGGCCCAAAAACGAAGGACATTTTCAAATCATGAAAATACCCAATTCGAAAAAATGGTCAATTGCCGGTGTGGAAGGCCATCCATAGCTTGGTTCTTACCTCTTGATTTTTTATCTATGTAGTCATAACGATCAAAATCTGAAAAAACTTTTCTCTATAGCGCTCCTTTTGCTATTCCTTTACAATGTAGTGGGGTACTACGGCATCTATATGGGATTGCGTTATCAATCCAATCGGGAAATCAAGGAGAAACTAGATTCAGAGGCCTACCTGACAAATGAAACCTTGAGCATAAAAATACCCTACACCCTGCCTTATCAGATTGATTGGAAAGAATATGAGCGAGTGGATGGTGAGTTTGACCACAATGGTGAGTTTTACAAATTGGTAAAACACAAATTAGAACGCGATACGCTTTATGTTGTTTACATTAAAGATCACCGGGAGACCGATCTCTTTAAGTCTTTGGTTGACTTTGTACAAGCCAGTGCCGACAACCCTGTTTCCCAGAAGACAATTGCACTGATCAAGACTTTGGTCAAAGATTACATCCCTACGAGCAATACGCTTCATGTAGCTTCTATGGGTTGGTGCAAGGCCAACCGATTTTCTACTGGGGAATATCAAGTAATACTTACTGCCTCCACAGTATTTTCTCCACCACCGGAAATTCTTCTTTAAGACTTTTTCTGAATCTGTTCGTAAACGGTAATGCTTTTGCTCTTTTGCAAATGCAAAGATGTATTACAATGGTTTTTAGGAAAAGATTCATCAACCACTTGTCGGTTCACATCGGTTGAATACCGGATCACACGAATTGGGAAATAGAGAATAAATATTCTGTAAATGAATTGTTGTTGAAATGAAACGGACTGCCAGGACTTATGAGGGTTTGGACTGGCAGTCACCGTTTCACCCGGAATTACCGTGTCTTTTTCTCAAAAGAAGTCAACATAAAGGTCAGTCATTGACGCCAATAGTATCCAAAACAATTCTAATCCATCGATTATGGCACATATCAATTTACCAGAAGGACTTCCCGGCATCCGCGGACCGATGGTCTTCCGTCCGGAGACAGCAAAATCGCTCAATCAATTGGCGGAGATCTTATTGCGGAGCGACAATTCGTTGAGCCGCGGGGATCGCGAGTTGATTGCAACGTATGTTTCATCACTTAATGATTGTTTTTTTTGTCAGAATGCGCATGGCGGCATTGCGCAATATTACATGCAATGTGATATGGCGTTCATTGATCAGGTAAAAAAGGACTACACTTCAGTGGCGATCTCTGAAAAAATGAAAGCACTGCTATCCATTGCGGCGAGTGTGCAAAAAGGTGGAAAGTATGTCACGGCTATCCAAATTGAAAAAGCGAAAAACCAGGGAGCTACCGATTTGGAAATTCATGACACAGTGCTCATTGCTGCGGCCTTCTGCATGTTTAATCGCTATGTTGATGGACTCGGGACCTGGGCACCTCAAGACCGTGAAATATATGTAAAAAGAGGAAAACAGCGTGCGGAAGAAGGGTATCTGGATTTTGATCCTTATAAATAAAATGAATCATGAAATGGGAAGACCGCATCTCCCGCAGAAGAGAAATAGGCCTGGGTAATGCAACGCAAATCGATGAGATTGAAATACGTTGGCATGGTAGCGGCGAAATTCATGTGTTTAGAAAACTAACCGGCTCTGCTCAGCCGCTCCCTTAGTTCAAAAATTTAATTAGAAAACAAACCTATGAAAATCCCTACAGAACCAATTGGTAGTATTCCTCGTCCCGCTTATCTCATTGAAGCAATGAAGGTTCAAGTCGATGAAAAAGAATTATCAATACTCATGGATCGGGCAATAAAAGAAACGCTGGACCAATTCGAAAGAACGGGTTCTCCCATCTTATCGGACGGAGAGCAATCTAAGCCAAGTTTTGCGACCTATCCCATCCATGGATTGAAAAGTCTTGCTCCTGAGGGCGTAGTGATCCCATTTGCAGACGGACACACACGGCAATTGCCAAAGCTTACGGCAGGCGCCTTCCGTTATGAAACATATGCAAGCAGCTACCTTGAGAAGACAAAACAATGGACGAAATATCCGGTAAAGCAGGCTGTTATTTCTGCTTCGGCCCTGAGCTTATTATACCCACAGGAGGGGATTGACGGGTATTCCCGTGAACAGTTTATTGAGGATTTGGTAAATGAGGCAGAAGCCGACATTCGTAAATGTCTCCTGGGCGGCGCATACAACGTTCAGATCGATTTTACCGAAGCACGTCTCGCATTAAAACTGGATCCTTCCAAGGGCTTGTTAAAAATGTTTGTGGATTTGAATAACCGGGTCATCGATCGGTTTTCGGATGCAGATCGGAAAAAAATCGGTGTTCATACTTGTCCTGGGGGAGATCATGACTCAACCCATAGCGCTGACGTACCTTATGCAGAGTTACTGCCTCTCTTATTTGAGTTACATGCGGGCAATTTCTATTTGGAATACGCAGCGGAGAAAGATAAACCAGCGGTACTCAAGGCCATTAAGAATTCTGCTCGTGCCGATCAACGCATATTCCTAGGTGTTACCAACGTTCTTGATCCCCGGGTAGAAACGCCGGAAGAGGTGCGCGACCTGATTCTGGAAGCCGCAGAATTCATTCCGGTAACCCGCCTTGGTACAACCGATGATTGTGGGTTCTCACCTTTTGCCGACGATATTTCCACCGCGCGCGACATTGCCTTCTCGAAAATCAGGGCACGCATTTTAGGAACTGAAATGGCCGAAAAGAAATTAG
>JAYVXP010000186.1:0-4418 GCA_043785125.1 Bacteroidia bacterium | reverse complement strand
TTGAGTCCCGCCTATGATATGATCAACACAAGAATCCACATCCCATCCGATTCATTTTTTGCACTGCGGGATGGCTTGTTCTCCGGGGACTACTCTACTGAGAGCTTCAAAGTACTTGGTTTCTATGCCTATGACGACTTCTATGAATTTGGAAGGAAGATCAGTCTTATGGAGAGTCGAATAACGAAGATCCTGAATAAGTATAGGACCGAGAGCAAGGAAACCAGTGATTTGATCAGCAGATCGTTCTTAAAGGCAGAAATTAAGGAACTTTATGAGTCACATTACATCGATCGATTGAAGATGCTGAATAACTCATTCAGCAAGAGAACAAAACTTGATTAAATGATTAACGTTACGTGCGGGATCATCCTCAAGGACGGTAGGGTCTTAGTAACCCAACGAAGCGAAAAAATGCAACTCGCGCTGAAATGGGAATTTCCTGGTGGAAAGATTGAATCAAATGAAACTGAGGAGCAATGCCTGCAAAGGGAATTAAAGGAGGAATTGGGTATTGAAATTGAAATATTGGAAAAGCTAGAATCTAAACCGTTTCACTACGAGAAATTCTCTATTAACTTGATTCCATTTGTTGCCAACCACATTTCCGGAGAAATAATGCTTCGCGAGCACAAGGATTTCAAATGGCTCGCAAGAGAAGAATTGACAACGCTCGATTGGGCCTCTGCCGATATCCCTGTTCTGGAATCCTTTTTAAAATTGAATTATGTCACAAGAGGGACTCTATGAGCAACTCATCAACAAATTACTCTTATCTAAGTTAAACGACCTAGATAAGAATACCTTTTACATAAAGGAGACTGCAATTGATAAAGACGAAGCGGCAAGAGTCCTTTCGCAATACTTAAGTGACGTTATCCGAGTCGCTCTAAATCTAATTTCTAGTGAGGATAGCGTTCAAAAGCAAATCGAATTATCAAATAAAATCATCCGCCTGTTACAGTCTGAATTGCAAGGGGAGGACTTTGACGATGATTTAATTGTTGCTGAAGCTAAGATTCTGTCAGCGATTTTCTCCAAGATTGATCCGAGATTCACTGATTTTGATAAATATCTAAAGGAGATAACGCCCTACACAAGGTTATCTCAAAGTGAGCTATTCACGGGTAACAATGCAGGCATTTCCCTTGAGAGTGAAATAAAGAAAGAGATTTTGTCCTCGGATAGAATCAGTTTCCTCGTCTCTTTTATTAAATGGACAGGCATAAGGATTTTTGAAAAAGAGTTATTGGACTTTACGGAACGAGGAGGAAAGCTCCAGGTAATTACAACCTCTTATATGGGTGCCACTGACCTCAAAGCGGTAGAATACCTCTCTGCCTTAAGAAATGCTGAGATCAAAATCTCATACAACACGGACAATGAGCGGTTGCATGCAAAAGCCTACTTGTTCTTCAGAAATACAGGGTTTCATACCGGCTATATCGGCTCGTCAAATATTTCACGTTCTGCATTAACTAGCGGTTTAGAATGGAATCTCAAGGTTACTACCAAGGAGGTAGGGCATATCATTGACAAATTCCAAAAGACATTTGATACCTACTGGCAGGATAAGGAATTCGAACGATTTGATAATGCCCTGCACTCTGAAAAACTAAGGATTGCTCTCAAAAGGGAAAGAACGACCGAGGTTAATAACCCAAATACCTATTTTGATATTAAGCCATTCCCATTCCAGGAAGAAATCCTAGAGAAACTGGAGGCGGAACGAGTCGTTCACAATAGATTCAGAAACCTAATCGTTGCCGCGACAGGAACTGGTAAGACAGTAATATCAGGATTCGATTTTAAAAACTTCAAACGCCTTCATCCAAACGCCAAGCTATTATTTGTGGCGCACCGAAAGGAAATATTGCAGCAAGCTCAGGCAACGTTTCAAGGTATCTTGAGAGACAATAATTTTGGTGAATTATGGGTGGATGGGATTGAACCTGAGAAATACGATTGCGTTTTTGCTTCAGTTCAAACGCTCAATACACGATTAGATTCAGTGAAGCTATCGGAATCATTCTATGATTTCATCATTGTCGACGAGGTTCATCATATCGCGGCCTCAAGCTACCGTCCCATAATAAATCGATTTAAATCAAAAATTCTCCTGGGCCTAACGGCAACACCGGAAAGAATGGATGGTGAAGACATCCTCAAGGACTTCTGCGGAGTAATTGCTGCTGAAATAAGATTACCCGAAGCGCTAAATAGAAAGCTTCTTTGTCCATTCCAATATTTCGGGATTACCGACAGCATTGACCTTTCAGGTGTGGAGTGGAAGAACGGCAGATATTTACCCAGTGAATTATCGCGCATTTACACGCAGAATGACATGAGGGTCGGCGAGATCATCTTCAATTTGAACAAGTATTTGAGAGATGTTAACGAGGTACGAGCATTATGTTTTTGTGTCACCCAAGAACATGCCCAGTTCATGGCTGAAAAGTTTTCGCTTGCCGGATTGAAGGCCGATTACCGAGTAAGTTCTAGAAATGAGTTGAGAGAGAAGCTAAGGCGAAACTTCCTGAATAAGGAAATCAACTATCTTTTCGTCGTTGACATTTTCAATGAAGGTATTGATATACCTGAAATTGATACAGTGCTATTTTTAAGACCAACGGAGAGTTTAACTGTCTTTTTACAACAGCTCGGTAGAGGGCTGAGACTATCGGAAGGCAAAGAGTGCTTAACCGTCCTGGACTTCGTTGGCAACTCACGACCAGAATACGACTTTGAAGGCAAATTCAGAGCTCTAGTTGGTAAAACCAACACATCAATTCAAAAGGAGATCGAAGATGATTTTCCTCACTTGCCCCTTGGATGCACAATTATTCTGGAACGGAAAGCCAAGGATTTTATTATTGAAAATATCAGGAAGGCAACTTCCTTGAATAAGAATCAGCTGCTTAATAAAATAAGGAATTACAAACACCAGACGACGCTGCCCCTGTCGCTCAGGAATTTTTCGGAGTTCTATCATATCCCAATTCAGACAATTTATAAAAAAGGTAACTGGAAGAGATTATGCGTTCTGTCTGATCAAATTGAAGACTACTCAACAGTTAATGAACCCGAGATTTCCAGGGCCATTGGCAAGAAGTGGCTTTCGTCAAGTTCGAATTCCTATTTCCGATTCATTCTTTATTTGGCCAAAAAGAACTTCCAAATCAAAGTGAGTGAATTGAATGGCGAAGAAAAGGCCATGTGCCTGATGCTTCATTACGACGTATGGCAGAACGAGAAGGGCTTTGTTTCTCTTGAAGAAAGTGTCAAAGCCATTGGTAGGAATGAAGTGCTTTCTAATGAGATCACGGAATTATTGGAAATATTGGTTGATAGGATAGATTTTATTGAAAAACCGGTTTCACTTCCTTATTCACAACCTTTAAAACTTCACGGCAGGTACACCAGAGACCAAATACTATCCGCTTACGGGTTCTATTCATTTGATCAAAAGCCAAGCTACCGTGAGGGGGTAGCTTACTCGAAGGATAAAAATACAGAATTGCTATTCGTCACATTAAACAAATCGGAGAAGGACTTCTCCCAAACTAATTTATACAAGGACTTTGCGGTGAGCGAAACGATATTTGAATGGCAAACGCAAAATGCGGCCAGTCCAGATAAGGGAAAAGGGAAGGAATACATCATACACAAACAAACCGGTCGCAGAATACTTCTATTCGTTAGAGAGAAGAATGAAGATGAGTTTGAGAATACGATGGGGTTTGTCTTCCTGGGTGAGGCCAACATAATTGACCATTATGGCTCTAAGCCAATGAGTATTAAATGGGAGCTCAATGAACCCATGCCGCCTTATCTGTGGAAGGACTCGGCTAAGATGGCTGTTGGATAGGATTCGGAGGGAATCAGCCCCACAGATTTAAGGAAGGTGGAGTTGTTTGATAAGTATATGAAGCAGGTTGATTTGTGATAAAAGCTGTTAACATTGAAATAGAAGAGGTAGTTAGAAGGTACAAAGCCCATGTCAAATAAGGTAGAGAGGTATCATCCTCTCTCCTAGGCCTTTCATTTTCGAAAACTTCGCTGTCAGTCCAGGACTTTCCCAGGGCAGACGCATCTAAATTTTGGAGGAAAAGCCTGATAAGGCTAACTTACTCTTCCAAAAAGCTATGGTCAGCCCGCTACAATTTTTTGCGGGGATAAAAGATCCCCGTTTAGAGCGCACGAAAGACCATTTGCTTCTTGATATCATTTTCATAACGATTGCCGCAGTAATCTGTGGAGCGGAAACGTGGAATGACATTGAAGCATTTGGGAAAGCAAAACAAGAGTGGTTAAAATCATTTCTGAAGTTGCCCAATGGGATCCCTACCCATGATACATTTAACCGGGTTTATGCTGCCCTTGATTCCAAAGAACTTGGCCAGTGTTTTTTAAGTTGG